>JALZAD010000157.1 GCA_030948555.1 Verrucomicrobiota bacterium
GACGAAGGTGTTGATGAGCACCTGGATGGCTTCGTCGGTGCCGTTGGTCAGCAGCATTTCGCCTTCAGCGACGCCGAAATGCTCGGCGAGCGCACGCCGCGCATCGGCATATTCCGGATACATGGAGAGCAGATCCGCGCCGAGCCGCGCCCCCAGAAAATTCGCCACCGCGGGCGAGCAGCCGACGGTGTTCTCATTAAAGTCGAGTCGCAGCTTGCCCCCGCGGCCGCCGGTGGGAGGCGAGTAGGGTCGCATTTGTTCGACGGCTTCCCGCGGCCGAAGTGCCCTGTCTTCCCGACGGCCGTTTTCGGTTGCACCGTCGTGTCGCACCTCCACCGAGCGCGCGTGCGCTTCGAGGCCTTCAGCACGCGCGAGCGCGGTCACGCTGGGTGCGAGCTCGCGTAGGGCATCGGGACTGAGTTCCTGCGTTGAAATAACCTTCACGAAATCCGCCGCGGAAAGGCCGCCGCGAATGCGCGCCGCGCCAGACGTGGGCAAGACATGATTTGGACCGCTCGCGTAATCGCCGGCTGCTTCCGGACTGCGTGCGCCGACGAAAATGCTGCCGGCATGTCGCACTCGCGGCAGTAAACCAGGGTCGTGAAGGCTGAGATGTTCTGGTGCGAAAACGTTGCTCAGATCGATCGCTTCATCGCTCGACCTGACGAGCACGATCGCGCTGTTTGACTCGATCGATTGCCGCGCCGTCGAGGCTGTCGGCAAGGTGAGGAGTTGGCGCTCGATTTCCGCGGCCACGCGCTCCGCGAACGAGCGCGACGTCGTAAGCAGGATCGCGGTCGCATCCGTGTCGTGTTCCGCTTGCGCGAGCATGTCCGCCGCGATCCACGACGGCTCGCCGTCGTCTGCGATGATCAGGATTTCTGTCGGGCCGGCGATGAAGTCGATCGCCACTTCGCCGGCGAGCAGCTTCTTCGCGGCCGCGACGTAGATGTTGCCCGGACCGACGATGCGATCGACGCGCGGGATGGTCTCCGTGCCGAAGGCAAACGCTGCGATGGCATGCGCGCCGCCGAGCAGGTAAACCTTCGCGCCGCCGAGCATCGCGGCCGTGCCGAGGATTTCGTCGCTCGGTTTCGGCGTCGTGAGGCAAATGTTCGGAACGCCGGCGACCTGCGCGGGAATGACCGTCATGAGGACGGTGGACGGAAGCGGGTAGCGGCCGCCGGGCACATACGCGCAGACGGCGTCGAGCGGCCTAACGACCTGTCCCACGCGTAAGCCCGGCGCGAGTTCGGTTGTTTGTGCGCGCGGCATTTGGAGTTCCGCGAAGGCGCGGATGTTGGCCGACGCTGCCGTGACCGCATCGCGCAGGGTCGTCGGCAATTTAGCGGCCGCAGCCTCCAGTGCCGCCTGCTGAACGAGCGGCGACTCGCCCTCGAAGCCATCGAAGCGGCGCGCATACTCGAGCAGCGCCCGGTCGCCGCGCGCACGCACGTCATCGATGATCGGCCGCACGATGGCTTCGGCCTCAAGCAGACGTGTCTGCTTGCGCGCGAAAATCTCGCTCGCCGCATCCGATGAGACGATTCGGATCATGGTCAAAGCACGATCTTGTTCAGCGGATATTCCACGATGCCTTGCGCGCCGGCTTCCTTGAGTCGCGGGATGAGGTGACGAACGGTCGTCTCCTCCAGGATGGTGTTCACTGCGAGCCAGGCCGGATCGCTCAGGTGCGAAACGGTCGGATTCTTCAACGCCGGGAGCACGGCGAGCACGGCCGCCAGATCTTCCTCTCGCACGTTCAGCATGAGGCCGACCTGGCCGAGCGCGTTGATCGCCGCTGCGAGGAGCAGGCGAAGGTCGTCGAGCTTGCGGCGCTTCCATGCGACTTGCAGCGCCTGCATGTTCGCGATGAGCTGCGTGTTGGATTCGAGAACGGTGTCGATGATGCGGAGGTTGTTCGCGCGGAGCGACGAACCGGTTTCGGTCACCTCCACGATGGCGTCGGCGAGGACGGGCGGCTTCACCTCCGTCGCACCCCAACTGAACTCCACTTTTGCGCTCACCCCGTGACGCGCGAGGTAGCGTTTCGTGGTCTCGACCAACTCGGTTGCGATGATTTTCCCCTCGAGATCGGTCACGGACCGGAACGCGGAATTCTCCGGCGCCGCGAGCACCCAGCGCACCTTGCCGAAGCTCTGCTTCGCGTAGATCAGATCGGCGAGCGGCTCGACCTTGGCAGCGTTTTCTTCCACCCAATCCCGTCCCGTGAGTCCGGCGTCGAGGATCCCGTCTTCGACGTAACGCGCCATCTCCTGCGCGCGGATCAGCATGCACTCGATCTCGGGATCATCGATCGCGGGAAAGTATGACCGGCTGCTCGTCACGATATTGAAACCGGCACGACGAAAGAGATCGATCGTCGCGTGCTCCAGGCTGCCTTTTGGAATGCCGAGGCGCAGCTTCACTTCGCACCTCCGTAAACGGCGGCAGGATCGTAGGTCGGAGCTTCGGATTCGCTCCACTCACCGTTCGTTAGGCGACGGAAGAAGCAGCTCTCGTATCCCGCGTGACAAACGCCGGGCCCGAGCGCCTCAACCTTCAAGAGCAGCGTGTCCGCATCGCAATCGGTGAAGATTTCCTTCACCACGAGCCGGTGCCCGGACGACTCGCCTTTCAACCAAAGCTTCTCGCGCGAGCGGCTCCAGAACGTGGCGAAACCCGTCTCGATGGTGAGCCGGAACGCCTCCTCGTTCATGAAGGCGAGCATGAGCACGCGCCCGGATTTGTGGTCTTGCACAACGGCCGGAACGACGCCGTGAAGTTTTGCGAAATCGAGATTCATGTGTGGAAAGAAAAGCCCGCGGAGCACTGGTGGCGCCGCGGGCTTTTTCTCGGGTAGAGGGAGTTACGGTGAGAGAAGCGCGGGCGAAAAAAATTAGATCGCGTGATGGTGCTGATGATGTTCCATGCGCTGCTCACTCATACGCGTGTCGTGCGATCAAAGTTGCCGAAAATGATCGCATGGCAAGGCGGCCGATGAGATGACGCTCGCGCCGTTTTGTCGAGGTGACACACAGGCGCTTCTCGGCTAAAAAATAGGCAATGCCGCCACTCCCGCCACTCGTCTACTACGCGATCGTCGGAGTTGCGTCGTGCCTCCTCGGGATCGGCATCACCTGGCTCCTGAGTCGCCAGAAGAGCGCGCTCGCAGTGGCCGATTGCGAAACCGCCATGAATCGGCAGATCACCGAGATTTCGCTGAGCCTCGCCGCGGCGCAGGAGAAGGGCAGCCGCATTCCCGAGATGGAACTCGCCGCCGCCGCGGCGCAGCGCGAGATGCAGATCCTGCGCGAGCAGCAATCGCGCGCCACCGCGCGGATGGCGACGATGGAGACGCAGCTCGCGAACGAGCGCAAAGCGACGAGCGAGAAACTCGGGGTTCTGGAAGATGCGCAGAAGCGTTTCTCCGACGCTTTCAAGGCGCTCTCGGCGGAAGCATTGCAGCAGAACAACAGCTCATTTCTCGAGCTGGCGAAGACCACGCTGGAGAAGACGCAACAGAGCGCGAGCAGCGATCTCGAAAAGCGGCAGACCGCGATCGATGAGCTGATTAAGCCGATGCTGCAATCGCTCGAGAAGGTCGACACGAAGATCAACGAACTGGAGAAGGCGCGGAGCGGCGCCTACGAGGGATTGAAGACGACCGTCCAGGCGCTCGCGGATACGCAGACCCACCTGCGTTCCGAGACAACCAATCTTGTCCGCGCCTTGCGCTCGCCCTCGGTGCGCGGCCGCTGGGGCGAGATTCAGTTGAAGCGCGTGGTCGAACTCGCCGGGATGGTCGCCCATTGCGACTTCTACGAACAGCCGACGCTCCACACCGAAGACGGCAAACTGCGTCCGGACCTCATCGTTCATCCTCCGGGCGGCAAGACAATCGTGGTCGATGCGAAGACGCCGCTCAATGCGTACCTCGAAGCGTTGGAAGC
>JALZAD010000173.1 GCA_030948555.1 Verrucomicrobiota bacterium
AGATTCGTCATCATCTCGCGGAGCTCCGCGGGATTGCCCTGCATGCTCGGCAGATGCTGAAGGTCGCGTTCGATCACAATGTCCGTGCCGCTTGCCCGATTCGGATCTTTCCATTTCGGCTGCGTCATCAGGGTGGCGAGATGCAGGACTTCTTTGAGGTCGACGACTTGCGACTCGGCGGTCGCGCGCGGCCGGTAGAAGTCTCGTAAGCGGCTCACGACCTCCGCAGCATCACGGCCAGCGGTGTTGATAATCCGGAGATACTCGAGCGCCGTGTCGCGGTCCCCGAGCGCGCTGCCGTCGCCGCTCAAAAGCATCTGGCTGTAACCGATCACCGCCATGAGCGCGTTGCTAAAATCATGCACCACGCCGCCCGCCATTTCCGCAAAAGCGTTGAGCCGCGCCTGATTTAACATCTGCCGCTGCGCTGCTTTGAGATCGTCGAGAGCATGCTCGAGCTGTTGAGTTCGCTCCGAGACGCGTTCTTCCAGGACGCGGTTCTGCTCTTCGATTTCCGCCTGCAGCATCTGGCGCTCGAGGATGTTGCGGATGCGCATGTTCGCCTCGGATGGATCGAACGGCTTGGCCAGTAAATCCGTCGCGCCGTTCGCAAGGGCGCGTCGCTTGTTAGCAACAGTAGCGTCCCCCGTGATGACGATGACCGGGAGGCGCGATGCCGCTCCCGCGCTTTTGCGCAGCTGTTGCAGGACCTCGAAGCCGTCGACGTTCGGCATCGCTAAGTCGAGCAGGAGCAGGTCGGGTTCGAAGCTCTCGATCTTCTCCAGGATCTGGCGGGGATCATTGATGCTCGCGACATTCGTGAACCCGAGCCGATGGAGCACGTTGCTCGCGAGGCAGGTGTTCGCCACGCTGTCGTCCAGCATGAGGATGCGGGCCGCTCTTAAATTCGCCTCGTCCATATCGGCTGGTCCGCCGCTGGCTCGTTAGGCTGGGACGTTGCCGAGGAGTTTACCCACGCATGCGAGCAACACTTCCGGCATCACGGGCTTCGCTAGAAATGGCATCCCGCCGCATTCGATTTCCGCATCTCCCGCCTCACTTTTCGAAAGCAGCCCGGTGAGGAAAAGAATCGGCACATCGCGCAAGACTGCGTCGACTTTCATCTCCCGCGCTAAATCACCGCCATCTTTATGTGGCATATCGACGTCGAGTAGCATGATCTCGGGCCTGAACTGTCGAGCGACCGCGAGGGCACGGCGGGAATCTTTTTCGGTAAGCACCTCATACGAGCCGTTGTTCTCCAGAATCATGGCGGACAGGCGGGAAAGGTTCACATCGTCATCGACGATCAGGACGCGGGTTTTGGACATGTCTTTGTCCTAAGCATCCGCTGTGCGGGTACTAGTTGCGGCGATTACGTATTCTAATAACCGTCTCGAAACGTATCTCGGCTGCTTGGTTTGCGTAAATACTTCGTAGGGAATGAGCGAACGGAAAGAGGCCAAGGGTTGCTCTCTTTTCGAATTATTGAAGGGGAGGAGAGAGCGTTGCGCTCAACCGGGTGAGGCGCGAGAAGAGCGACGCCTGCATGACATATGTGGTCTAGAACGGTGAACAAATTATTGCAGGACGCTTCGCAGACGCGGGCGAATGACACGCAGTTCAGCATCTCCTTCCCGCACGCGAGCTGGGACTCCGGCCACGCACGATCGCAAACGGACCCCGTGAGGGACGGCAGTAGAACGAGGAAGATAGTCGGTTTCTAGCGATATGAAGAACGACCTTTCGGACCAGCCTCCTGACCGCGTTTTGGGGGAGCACGTTCGGAGGGGACAGTCGTGGCTGCGCGCGTTAGCGCCGTATGGCTTTGCGATCTGCTTGACGATTGCGGCAGCGTTTCTCACGTGGATGCTCTGGCCGAAAAATCGGCACATCCCCTTCGCCTTCTACTACTTCGCGATCGTGCTCTCCGCGGTTTATGGAAATCGATGGTCGGCAGGCTTCGCGACGCTTTTAGCTATCATCAGTGCTAGTTATTTTTCTCCTCAACCGAGCGGGCAAATGTCCTGGACGGAAGAGACGCCCTACACATTAATTCTCGCGACCCTTGTTGGTTCCGCTGCGGTCCTTTCCATCGAAGGGTCAAAGACGAGGGAAACCAAGCTCCGCGAGAATGAAGAGAAGCTGGTCGAGGCGCAACGCATCGCGCGGCTCGGTCACTGGGAATTGGCGCTCCAGACCGGAGAGTTGCGTTGGTCAGACAATTTGTTTGCGATGTTTGGTCTTCGGCAGAGCGAGTTTGGCGCGACTTACGAAGCTTTCCTGGAGCGAGTTCATCCCGAAGATCGGGAGGCGATCGATGAGGTGAAACGGGCTGTCATTGCGGGGGGACGGCCGCTGGATTTCGTGCACCGGATTGTCCTGCCCGACGGCGGGACAAGGACGGTCCACGAAAGGGGGGCGCTGACGACGGACAGACGCGGGCAACCGTGCCTTATGGGCACCGTCCTCGACATCACGGAACGTTGGCAGGCGGAGCAGGCCTTGCGGCAAAGCGAGGCCGCGCATGAGAAAGCCGCCGCGACGCAGGCCGCGATCTTAAACGCGCTGCCCGCTCACATCGCGCTGTTGGATGCAGACGGCTTGATCCTGGCGGTCAACGACCGCTGGCGTCGTTTCGGCGCCGAGAACGTTCTGGTAAGCAACAATTTTTGCGTCGGCACGAATTACCTTCTCCTTTGCGAGAACGCCGATGGAGCTCATTCGAATGACGCAACCGCCGCTGCGGCCGGGCTGCGGGAAGTGCTGGAGCGAAAGCGCGCCAGTTTCGAACTCGAATATCCATGCCATTCGCTCGAGGCCCGGCGCTGGTTCCGCATGATCGCGACTCCTCTGGCCGAAGGGGATCAGCGCGGACTGGTGGTGATGCACGTCAACATCACGGACCGAAAGCTGGCGGAACAGGCGGTCCAAGAAAGCGAAGAGCAGATTCGTGCGATCGTTGACCAGGCCGCGGTCGGGATTTGTCAGTTCACATTCGACGGAAGATTTGAAAACGCGAATCCACGTCTGTGCGAAATGCTCGGCTACTCGAAAGAGGAGCTGCTACAGCTCGGTATCGCTGACATCACCTATCCGGAGGACTGGGCGCGTACCCAGGAACTCATCGCGCAAATCCGGACTGGCGAACGCGAATTGTTTGCGATCGAAAAACGCTATTGCCGCAAAGACCGCTCGGGCGTGATCTGGGGGAACTCGACGGTTTCGCTGGTGCGAGATGGTGAAGGCAAACCCCGCCGCATTATCGCGTTCGTGGAGGACATCTCCGCGCGAAAGGAGGCGGAGGAGAAGCTCCGCTTTCAGGCGCGCATGCTTGACAGCGTCGGGGAAGCCGTTACCGCGACGGATCCTGACGGGAAGGTGATCTATATGAATCGCTTCGCTGAGTCGCTCTACGGCTGGCCAAAAGAAGAAGCGATCGGTCAGAATATCGTCGAGCTGATGATGCCCGACGGAGCGGACCGCGCGATGGGCGAAGAACGCCTCGGGAGATTGCGCAACGGACAGCAAACCTCCATGGGCGAGTATCTGTTGAAACGACGCGATGGCACCACCTTCCACGCGGTTGGGTCTGCTTCTCCAGTGTTTGATCGAGACGGCGAAGTCGCGGCAATCATCGGCGTCTCGAATGACGTCACGGAGCAGAAGAAGGTGCGGGAGCGGCTCCTGCGATCTGAACGGCAGCTTCGTGCGTTGACTGGCCGGGTGCAGAAGTCCGTCGAGGATGAGAGAACGCGCATCTCGCGCGAGATTCACGACGAGCTTGGTCAACTACTGACCGGTTTAAAAATGGATTTACGCTGGGTCAAAAACCGTCTCGAAAACGCAGGTGACGCGACCTTGCAGCCCGTGGTCGATCGCGTCGAAGCGGGCAGCGAGCTGACTGACGGTGTGATCAAAGCTGTCCAATCGATCGCTGCGGATTTACGCCCCGGGGTGCTGGATAAACTGGGGCTCGCCTCCGCTCTGGAATTTGAAGCGCGCCGTTTTCAGGAGCGTACCGGGATCGACTGCACTGTCGCGAATCCATCGAAAAATTTGTCGCTTTCGCCCGATGTCACAACAGCGCTGTTTCGCATTGCGCAGGAATCGCTCACCAATGTGGCAAGGCATTCCGGCGCAAGCGAAGTTCAAATTTTGCTCGAAGAACAAGCTGATGACGTGCATCTCCGCGTCACCGATAACGGCTGCGGGTTGAAGCGGAATGATCCGGCGGCAGAGAAGTCGCTCGGGCTGCTCGGGATTCGCGAACGCGTCAATCTGCTCAACGGCAAGGTGTCCCTTGGCTCTTCCGGCGAGCAAGGGATGAGAGTGGACGTGGTCCTATCGCGAACCGCAACGATCCAATGAACTCGACTCCCTTGCGCGTGCTGATCGTCGATGATCACAAGATCCTCCGGCGCGGCTTGCGCGAGGTTATCGAGGAAGACTTTCCGGGGGCGGAATTTGCCGAAGCCGAAAACTCGCAGACCGCCCTGGAGCAAGTTTATGCCAGCAAATGGGACCTGGTCCTTCTCGACGTAAACATCCCGGGGCGCAGTGGCATGGATGTCCTTGTCGAGATCAAACAGACGCAGCCCGATACGCCTGTGTTAGTGATCAGCGCCTACCCGGAGGAACAGTTTGCGATTCGTGCCTTGAAGCTGCGGGCGGCTGGCTACCTAACGAAGGATTGCGTGGCCGATGAGCTGAACGCCGCGATCAGGAAAGCATTAAGCGGAGGCCGATATGTGACCTCGTCCCTTGCGGAGAGACTCGCGCTGTCAATGGGGAGCGACATCGCCGGCGCGCGGCACGACCTACTCTCAAATCGCGAGCTGCAGGTGCTACGCCTGATCGCGATTGGTCGCAGCATCAAGGACATCGCGGGTGAGCTTTCGCTGAGCGATAAAACCGTCAGTACTTATCGGCACCGCATCGCGGAGAAGATGGGGCTTGCGAGCAACGTCGAACTCACGCGCTACGCCCTGCAGCATCAGCTAGTCGAGTAGTTCCCCCGAACGTTTGTAGGGAGAAATCCTACAAGGCTCGCGGCATTTCCTACGCCGTCTCGGGAAGTCCACCATCTAGGCGGGGTTCGCTGCCGGCCCGATGTTTTTGGCGTGGAAAACTCGCATGACGTCCAGCTTTTGATCGCAGAAGACTCGCCGATCGTCCGCGAGCGCCTGGTCTCATTGGCAAGCGAATACCTTCGTCGCGAAGCCATCCAAACTGCCGCCACTGGCGCTGATGCGGTCTCCGCTTTCGATCGGCATCAACCGGACGCAGTACTTCTCGACATCGGGCTCCCCGATATGAGCGGTCTGGCCGTTCTTGAACATATCAGGCGGCAAGGCGCCGCGACCGAAGTGATCGTCTTCACAAACTCAGGCGGGCCGGAGATGGTCGCGCGTTGCCATCTTCTTGGTGCGGATCATTTCGTCGACAAAGCGCAGGACGTTGCGCCGGTCATCGAGCTCCTGCGGACAATCGGTCGATCGCGCGATGCGAAAGCCCCCGCGGATGTGGCGATCACGCCACGCGTCGAGAGAGCCCCGCTCCCTCCGGAGCGGAGCATTGCGAAACCTGTTTCTCTGCTCGTCGTCGAGGATGATGCGTCTCAAGCTACGCCGCTCGTAAACCTACTCCGGCGCAAGCTGCCACGGAGGTCGACGATCGAAGAGGCGAGATCGCTTTCCACTGCGCTCGAGCTGATCAAGGCGGGTGCGTTCCAAGTGGTTTTGTTGGATCTGGGCCTACCTGATTGCGATGGAGTCGAAGCGATCGCGGCCTTACGGAAGGTGAATGCCGACGCAGCGATCATCGTGCTGACCGCGCACGATGACGAAGCCACCGTGGATTCGGCGATGGCCGCAGGCGCTGACGATTACTTTGTGAAAGGCGAAATCGCGGTCGCCGGGTTAACCCGCGCAATCGTCTACGCCGCGGAGGGGAAACGCTTCGAGCGAGCGCTCACAACTTCGCTGGCCTCAAGGACGCGCATCATGGATTCGTCGGCGGATGTGATCTGTACGCTGGATGCGGCCGGGCGCTTCGCGGAAGTCGGCGCAGCGTCCACGCGGATCTGGGGCTACGCGCCGAACGATCTCGTGGGGAGAAACGCGCGAGAGTGGGTGGCAGACGATGACCTACAAAAAACCGACGAGTTTTTCAGTTCGCTCCGGAACGGGGAAGTGGTGCGTGAATTCGAGAATCGTTTCGTCCGCAGCGACGGCTCGTCTGTGCCAATGATGTGGTCCGGTGCCTGGTCGGCGACGGATCGTTTAATGTATTGCGTCGCGCGCGACATTACCGAGCGAAAGCGCAATGACGAGACCTTGCGCGCGACCATCGAGTCGGCGCTCGATTGCATCATCACGATCGACGAAAGCGATACGATTCTCGAGTTCAACCCCGCGGCCGAGCAGACGTTTGGGTGGCGCCGGAAGGAGGCGATTGGTCGCTGCCTGGCGGACACAATTATTCCGGTGTCGTTGCGCGAAGCGCACCGACGCGGGCTGGCCAGATTGCTGGCCACTGGAAAGTCGCGGCTGGCTGGAAAACGCATCGAAATCACGGCCCTGCGCGCAGATGGGACCGAGTTCCCGGTGGAACTAACAATCATCCAGGTCGGCGACGACCGTCCCGCCCGTTTCACCGCGTTTATTCGCGATATCAGTGAGCGGGTGGCCGCACGCGAGAAACTCGAGGCTCAAGAAGCCCAATATCGGTTGCTGTTCGATGACAATCCGAATCCGATGTGGGTTTACGACTCGAAGGAGCTTCGGATTCTGGCCGTGAACGATGCCGCCCTGGTGCAGTATGGTTACTCGCGGGATGAATTTCTTCGGCTGACGTTGCTTGACCTCCAGACGCCGGCTGAACGTGAACGACTGGCAAACCGCGTCAAAGCGGACGGCGCAGGACAACCCGGGAACTGGCATCACGCGCGCAAAGACGGAAGTTTCCTGCTGGTCGACGTTTTCGCAGGCCCGACGATTTTCAGGGGTCTGCCAGCATGCATGGCTTCGTTGATCGACATCACCGAGAAAGCCGAAGCCGAAGAGAAACTTTCGAGGAGTCACCAACTGCTCGAAGCCGTGACGGAAGGAACAAACGACGCGGTCTTCGCGAAGGACGCGCAAGGTCGATACTTGATGATCAATACCGCGGGGGCGCAGTTCCTTGGTAAGAAGCCCTCGGAAGTCGTTGGGCGCCACGACAGCGAGTTCTTTGAAGGCGCAACCCTTGAGCGGATTCTCGCCCGCGACCGGGAAGTCGTGGCCAGTGGTCGGCCGCTAAGCGCCGAAGATGTGAGCGAGGCTTCTGGCGTCACGCGCACCTACTTCTCGATGAAGGGACCATTACGCAACGCCGCGGGAGAGGTCGTAGGTGTGGTGGGCTATTCGCGAGATATCTCGGAGCGCAAAGCGTCTGAGAGTGCGTTGCGCGCCAGCGAGGAACGCTTTGCCAACGCCTTCGAGTTTGCGCCATTGGGGATGGCAATTGTCGATCTGGAGGGCCAGTGGGTGAAGGCGAATCGCTCTTTGTGTCAGCTGTTTGGCTATTCCGAGTCAGAATTAGCCGGCAAGTCTTTCAAGGACCTGACCCATGAGCGCGATCTCGAGCGCAGTGTAGCGGCCCAGCAGCAGCTTATTTCCGGCGAGATCCGTTTCTATCGGACCGAGAAACGCTATGTGCACAAGGACGGGCGCGACATCTGGACGCAGCTTGGCGTGTCCCTTGTTCGGGATGGAGATGGGCAACCGCTGCACTTCATCACGCAGGTCCAGGACATTTCTGAGCGTAAAATCGCGGAACAAGCGCTGGTGGAGAGCGAGCGCGACCAGCGACATCTGACCGAGCAGCTGAAAGCGGAGCGCGCGCGCCTCGTCGCGGCGCAATCTGCTGCGAAAGTGGGCGACTGGGAGCACGATCTTGTCACTGGGCAACTGACTCGGTCCGCGGAGACTTGCCGAATCTTCGAATCTCCCGACTCGGATCCTGCTACCCTGCGTGATTGGGCGCTCCGGATCGTGCATCCGGATGACAAGGCGCGCGTCGACGCAGCATATGAAGCTTCGCTACAGCTACCCGCTCCTTGCGTGCTGCAATATCGCCTTTTGATGCCGGACGGCCGGGTAAAATACGTCGAGCAAAACTGGCAGGTCTTTCATGACGATGCTGGACAGCCGATTCGAGCGGCCGGCACGGTGCAGGACATCACGGAAAGTGCCGAAGCACAGGAAGTGCTACTCCGGAGCAAGGCGGCCCTCGCGCTCGCGCAGAGCGTCTCCCACACCGGAAGCTGGGAAATATTTTTGGACAAGAACGTCGCGGAATCCGATCGCGACCTGCATTGGTCGGACGAGCAGTTCCGCATCTTTGGTTATGCGCCGGGTGCGGTGCGCGCGACCCAAGGGTTGTTCTTCGATCTAGTCCACCCTGATGACCGCGAGCGTGTTCTGTCCGTGTTTAAGGCGGCTCTGCTTTCTGATTTTCCCTACGACATCGACCACCGGATCACCTGGCCGGACGGCACCGAGCGCGAGATCCACGAGCGTGTCGAGTTCGTGCGCGATGCAGTCACCGGGACCGTCATCAAAGTCATCGGCACTTCGCAGGATGTCACTGAGCAAAGGAAGGCTGAGCGCACGCTGCGCGAGCAGGCGGAGATGCTAAATCTGGCGCAGGACGCCATTGTTGTTCAGCGTTACGAGGATCGCATCATCACGTTTTGGAACGCCGGAGCGGAGCACCTCTACGGCTGGACCGCGGCCGAGGCGGTGGGAAAGCCGATCGATGAGCTGCTATTTCGAGATCCACAGGATTACGAAGTGCTTGCGAAGGCGTCGGCGGAGACCGGCTTTCGCGGTGAAGTTCATCAAGTGG
>JALZAD010000187.1 GCA_030948555.1 Verrucomicrobiota bacterium
TGCGCCGCGTTCTTTCCGATTACGACATCGATCATCGCGTGGATGAGCTTGGGCAAAGCATTTTGCGCCAGCTCTGTTTGAACCGCCTCGAAGATCTGGTGAGCTGGGCTTCGAATGCGAACAAAACCTCCGTGGCGAATCTTGCGCCGGTTGTCTTTGAGGGCGCTAAACGCGGGCACAAAGAGATGCTCTCGGCGATCGAAGGCGGCGCGCAGATCCTCGCGCAATTCACCGCCGCGGTGGCGAAGCGGCTCGAGTTCGAAGCGCCCGAAGTGAAGCTCTCCGGCGGGCTGTTCTGTTTCCATCCGGAATACGTTGAGTTCTACGCAGAGTGCCTGCGGAAGCTTTTACCCGGCTCGAGTGTCAGCGTCTGCAGAGACTCCGGCGCGCTCGGCGCCGCGTGGCTTGTCGCGCGCGAGTTGCCCGCGGCGGAGATTGCCGAGAAGACCACGGCCACGGACGTCAGCGATCTCGCCGACGCTGTCACAGAGCAGCGGAACCCGCGCTCGGCACGACTCGATAAGCTCTCCTCTTCCGAGCTGGTCGAGTTGTTCGTCAGCGAAGAAGCGATCGTGCAACAAGCGCTCTCTGCGGTGCGCGAACCACTCGTTAGGGCGGTTGATCTGGTCAGCGAATCCCTGCAGCGCGGCGGGCGTTTGTTCTACGTCGGCGCCGGGACAAGCGGCCGGCTGGGTGTGCTCGATGCGAGCGAAATCCCGCCGACCTTCGGCGCGTCGCCTGAGCTGGTGCAAGGCATCATCGCCGGCGGTGTCACCGCTTTGCACTCCGCGGCGGAAGGCGCGGAAGATCAAGCGGAAGCGGGCGCGCTCGCGATCGCGGAGCGCGGCGTCAGCGCGGCAGATGTGGTCTGCGGCATCACCGCCAGCGGACGCACGCCGTTTGTTCTCGGCGCGCTGCGGAGGGCGCGCGAACTTGGCGCGAAGACCATCCTGCTCACGTGCAATCCAGCGTCGCAGCCCGCGAAGGGCGACACGCCGGAGATCGCGATCGATCTGCCCACCGGACCCGAGATCATCACCGGATCGACGCGATTGAAGGCCGGCACCGCGACAAAAGTCGCGCTCAACATCATCTCCAGCTGCAGCATGATTTGCCTCGGAAAAGTCCGCGAGAACCTGATGGTCGACCTCAACGTTTCGAACGCGAAGTTGCGCGAGCGCGCGGTCCGACTGGTCCGTCAGGTGCGTGGTTGCTCGGAGGCGGAAGCGCGCCGTTTTCTCGAGAAGGAAAACTGGAACGTGCGGGCGGCCATTTCCTGAACGAGCACGGTCGCGGGAGGGTTGCAGATCGTGAGGCGCGTTTTATAGAGACGCATGTCCGAACACAAAGCCACTCTTCGTTGGGAACGCGGCGACGCTGAATTCAGCTACCAGAAATATCCGCGCGATCACACCTGGAGCTTCGACGGCGGCCACACCATGACGGGCACGGCGGCGCCGACTTATCTCGGTAATCCGGCCAACGTCGATCCGGAGGAAGCGTTCGTCGCGTCGCTCTCGAGCTGCCACATGCTCACCTTTCTGGCGATCGCGTGTAAGCAGAAGTTCGTGCTCGACTCCTATGAAGACGAAGCGGTCGGGCACATGGAAAAGAATGCGCAGGGCCGGCTCGCGATCACGCGCGTCGAGCTGCATCCGAAGATCAAGTGGTCGGGCGATCGCACCCCGAACGACGAGGAACTCGACAAGCTGCACCACGCGGCGCACGAGAACTGTTTCATCGCGAACTCCGTCACGACTGAGGTGACGGTGGCGAAGACGCGCACGTAACAGTCGCGTGACGCCGCATCGTTGGATGTACCGTCTCTTCGTCGGCTAAAAAGGCGACTTCACGACGCCGCCATCAACGCGCAGCGCCGCACCGTTCGTCGCCGCGGAGAGCGGGCTGCACACGTAGGCAACGAGCGGCGCGACCTCCTCTGGCTTGGCGAAGCGTTGCAGGAGAGAAGTCGGCCGCACGGACTTGAAGAACTCGCGCTCGAATTGCTCCGGCGTCTGCTTGTTCTCCTTCGCGAGCGAGCCGACGAATTCGCTTACTCCTTCCGACGCGGTTGGACCGGGCAGGACCGCGTTCACGGTCACGCCCGTGCCGGCGCAGGTCTCAGCAAGGCCGCGCGCGACCGCGATCTGCGCCGTCTTCGTCATGCCGTAGTGGATCATCTCCGATGGAATCTGGAGCCCGCTCTCGCTCGAGACGAAGACGATGCGGCCCCAGTTTCGCTCGCGCATGCCGGGCAGGTAAGCGCGGCTCAGCCGCACGCCGCTCATCACGTTCGTTTCGAAAAAGCGGAACCAATCGGCGTCGCTGATTTCCTCGAACGGCTTCGGCTCGAAGATGCCGAGATTGTTCACCAGAATGTCCGCGGTGGGCACTTGCCTAACGAATTCTTCCACCCCACTTGCAGTGCCCAAATCGGCCGCGACGCCGCGCACGTTCCCGCGGCCGATGCTCGCAATTGCTTCATCGATGCGCGCCTGAGTGCGGCCATTGATGACCACGTTCGCACCTTCACGCACGAGCAACGAAGCGATGGCCAACCCGATCCCCGCAGTCGAGCCGGTAACGACCGCAGTCTTACTTCCCAATTGCAGATCCATCCGTTGCTCTCGCACAGCTCGGGCGGGGAGCAAAACGAGCTTGCGTGGGCTTAGCTACTGGAGCGACGCCTGCGCGCGATCGTAGGGAACGATGTTGTCCCATTCCGCCGCCGACGAGCGCGCCACGAACGCAACTACCGGCTCGGTGTCGCTCATGTTGAAGACCTCATGCGGCACGTCCGGTTTGATGTAGATGAAGTCGCCCGCCTCGTTCTCGAGCACCTGCTTCAAACCTTCGCCGAACTCATGCCGCACGCGGCCTTCGAGGATGTAGAGGATGAGCTCGAACCCAACGTGGATGTGCGCGTACGCCACGCCGCCGGGAGGGATGGTCGCAATGTTCGCGGAGAGCTTCGTCGTGCCGACGTTCTTGGCCGACATGCCTTGCTTGTAATGAATGCCGTTCCAATCCCGGCGCTTGCCTCCGCCGCGAATCGTCAGGATGCCGCCGTGATCTTCTACGGCGCTTAGTTCAACGCTGTCGTTCTTCGCCTTCATAGTGAGTCCGTCGTTTAGCATAACGAAGAGCTCGCCGAGCGCGAGAAGCAGCACCGCTTGGCCTAACGAGTCCGCGTCACGCGCACGTCCGGCCGGTAGGTAATGCGCACGAGAAGATCGCCGCGCCCGCCGCGCGCTTTGGGCATTCCTTCACCCGCGAGCCGGATCACTTCGCCGCGTTTCACGCGTGGCGGAATTTGCACACGGATCGCTCCACCGGTCGGACACTCGACCATTTCGCTCCCGCCGTGTTCCGCGCGCTGCGAGCTGATCCGCAGGTCACAGCGAAGATCTGAGCCGCGCATCTTGAAGCGGAAACTCGGCATCGCCTTGAGCTGAAGTTCAACGACCCCGCCGCCCGCGGACGCATCGCGTCGGACGCGCAGACGAGAACCTGGTGCGCTCCCCGGCGGAATCTGCACGCGATAGGTCTCGGCGCCGCTGGCGTTCGCGGGATCACGCACCTGCACCTCGATCGAAGCTCCGTTGAAGAAGTCCTGCAAACGCAGCCGAACCTCCTGCTTCACATTGCGCTCGATCTTCGCTGCGCTGCCGCGGGCAGCCGATCGGCTCGCGAGATCCAGATCCCCGTCGTAACGCAGGCGCCGCGCGGGGTCGCTCAGGATTTCATACGACGCGTTCAGGGCCTGAATGCGCGCGCGATCACCGGCCGCATTCTGGTTCACGTCGGGGTGATATCGCTTCGCCAGCTGGCGATAGGCATCGCGAATCTGTGCCGCCGTGCATGAGCGATCGAGCCCGAGCGTTTCGTAATGGGTCGGTGGCGGCGCGCTGATCGGCCACAGTAGCCGCTCCATCCGCGCATCGACAATCGCCGGGTGCGAATCAGGCCGAAGCGACGATAGTGGGCAGCTTCATGCCCTTCCGCGCCCTACAACTCTCGCCCCCGATTCTCCAAGCCATCCAGGAAGCTGGTTACACCGAGCCGACTCCGATTCAGGTCGCCGCAATTCCTGAGGTCCTGGCCGGGCGCGACGTCATCGGCATCGCGCAGACCGGCACGGGCAAAACGGCCGCGTTCGTCCTGCCGATCCTGACCAAACTCGCCGGCTCAATCACAAATGGCCAGCGGCGCGGAATGCGCACGTTGATCGTGGCGCCCACGCGTGAGCTGGTCGTGCAGATCGAGGAGAACGTGCGCGCTTACGCGAAGCATTTGCCCCTGCGCATGGCGACGATTTTCGGCGGCGTGAGCGAGCGCCCGCAGATTGAAGCGTTGCGCTCCGGCGTAGATCTCGTCGTCGCGACGCCCGGCCGTTTGATTGACCTGATGCAGCAGCGGCACGTGAACTTTTCTGCGATCGAATTCCTCGTCCTCGATGAAGCCGATCGCATGCTGGACATGGGCTTTCTCCCACCGATCCGCCAGATCGTGAAAGCGCTCCCACAAAAGCGGCAGACGCTGATGTTTTCCGCCACGCTATCGCGCGAGATCGAAGCGCTGACCCACGAGTTCCAGCGTTCACCGAAAGTGATCGAGATCGGCCGCCGTGCGAACCCTGCCGACACCGTGACGCAGTTCGTCTACGAAGTGCGGCCGCACCTGAAGCCATCATTGCTCCTGCACTTGTTAGGCGATCCGCAGTTCGACACCGTCCTCGTTTTCACGCGCACGAAGCACGGCGCTGATCGCATCGCGAAGCGGCTCGAGGGCAGTGGAATTAAGACCGGCACGATCCACTCCAATCGTTCGCAAAATCAGCGGCTGCGCGCCTTGAAGGATTTCAAATCCGGCGCAGTGCGTGTGCTGGTCGCGACGGATATCGCGGCGCGCGGCATCGACGTCGACGGCATCTCGCACGTGGTGAACTTCGACTTCCCAATGCACTCCGAAGATTACGTGCACCGCATCGGGCGAACAGGTCGTGCGCATGCAGTCGGCGATGCGATCAGCTTTATCACGCCGGAAGATCAGGCGCCGTTGCGCGCGCTCGAGCGGTTCATCGGGCGCGGGATTGTGCGGAAGAAAGCGGAAGGTTTCGACTACCAGGCGGAAGCGCCGCCTCGTGAGGAACGGAGCAGGGGAGACAGGCGGGCTTCGCGCGCGAAAGTCGAGCCGCGGCTGCCGGGAAATTCGCCGCGCGGAAGTGGCGAGGCCGTGCGGCGAGATGGCCGGCCGGGCGCAAATCCAGCGCCGCGCCGCAGCTCGTGGGGACGTCGCGGAAGCTCTCGTTAGGCAAACCGGGATGGCATGAGCCGCGACTTCGAGGAGCTCGCTTATCATCGCACGCCGCTCGGTGAATTGAGCCTGCGCCGGCGACGGATTCGCTCGTTAGACCATGTCGAGGTCTACGAGGTGAAGCTGGCCGACGCGTTCCTCATGTCGAGCCTGTTTACGACGGTGGAAGTCGAGCTCGCGCATCTCGGATTAGCGCAACTGCGTGGAAGCGGATGGGATGTTGTCGTGGGCGGTTTGGGACTCGGTTACACCGCGCGCGCGGCGCTGGAACATACGGAAGTCGCATCGATGCTTGTGATCGACGCACTCGCGCCAGTGATCGAATGGCACGAGCGCGGCCTTGTTCCGCTGGGCTCCGAGCTCACGTCTGATCCGCGCACGCGACTACTCGAAGCGGATTTCTTCGCGCGCGCACTTTCCGAAGAGGGCTTTGACACTGATCAGCCGGGCCGGCGTTTCGACGCAGTGCTTCTCGATATCGACCACTCGCCGCGCAATCTGCTGCACTCGTCGAACGCCGTGTTCTACGGAGAGCAAGGACTGCGCGCGCTCGCCTCGAAGCTGCGGACGGGCGGTGTCTTTGCGATGTGGTCCGATGATCCGCCGGACGATGAATTCATGACGATGCTGGAGGGCGTGTTCGAGCGCGTCGATGCGCACGTCGTGCCGTTCTACAATCCGATCCTGGAAACGGATGCTGCCAGCACCGTTTACGTCGCGTGTTCGTCCCTCAGGACGCCCGATGCGCCTTGAAGGAGGGCTCTACTCGTCGGGTTCCACGCTCCGAAAGAGCTGCTCGTGCGCGTGCGAGCTCGGCGAACAGACGGCGCGGACTTTCGCGCAGGAGCAACGCCGCGCACGTGAAGGCGCGCCGCGCGTTCCCTTCGCGCAGGTGATCGCGCAGATTCTCCGCCAGGCAATCGCGGAAAATCGCGATGAGCTTTTCGCGTCCGCGCTTGAACGCCGCTTCCGCCGCGCTGTTGCCTTTGACGACATCGCGTTGCCGCGCGTAAACCGCGCGTGCGCTGTGCAGCATTCGCGCGCCATCACGTGAAGAGCTGGCCGGGTAACGCCGGTAGCGCGTGACCGCCGGTTGATCGAAGCACCAGCCGCGAAACGCATGCGCGGCGCGCAGGTAGTAATCGAGATCATCAGCGCCCCAGGGATTGCCACGCCCGATCGCCTCCACCACTTCTCGCCGGAACATCACTGACGACGGCGGGATGATGTACCAGTCGAATGCGAGCAGCGTCTCACGGGGCGCTCGGCACACCCCACGGCACGGGTCCGCCGTCGTAGGTCATCTCTTCGCGGCCGCCGACGATGAAGCCACAATCCGGATGCGCGTCGAGCACGGCCAGTCGTGCTTCCAAGGCCTGCGGCAACAAGTGATCGTCCGCGTCCAGAAAGACGAAGTAGCGGCCGCGGCTCGCCGCGATGCCGGTGTTGCGCGCCGTCGCGGGCCCGGAGTTTTCCTGGCGAAGAAACCTGACGCGCCGGTGTGTCGCGGCCAGCGGACTCAGGTCGAGCGGCGAGCCGTCATCAACTACGATGCACTTGAAATCGCGAAAGGTTTGGGCCGCGACGGTGCGCAGCGTTTCATCCAATAACGCGAGCTGCCGCGGCGTTGCGACGTAAGCAGCGACAACGATGGAGACGAGCGGCGCAGACTGTCCCGACATGCGGTGGAATCGCTTCTGCAATCACCGCGCCGTGTCGAGATCTCACGCGCGCAGGAGACCAGCGAAGTTTTGGCGATAACGCCAGAGCAAGAACGCCGCGATGAGCGAAACGACGCCCGCCATCGGCAGACCCGATCGGTCCATGAAGATGTGGAACAGATCGATATTCACGATGATCGGTCCGAGCAGAAGTAACCCGAGAGGCACACGGCCGGCGAGCAGGAGTAAGCCGCCGAGCACTTGGCAAGCGCCCACGCCCCAGATGTAACGCGACTCAAACATCGCGGTGAGAAAATGCCCGGCGGGCGAGTCCGGCAGTGGCGGGACCGGGATGAAATGCAGGAAGGCGTTCGCGCCGAAGACGGCGAATATCAGACCGAGCAGGAGACGCGCGATAATGGTGAGGATTTTCATTCGCGGCTCATGCTTTGCCGCCAAAGGTAACGTGATCGTCGAGGTCGAGGTAATCGAACCAGGTCTTCACGTCCTCGCGTGTCTTGCTGACCTTGCCGACAACTTCGGCGAAGAACTCCAGCGTCTCGATGTCGCCATCCGGTCCGCGCTCGTTCAACCACGCGCTCCAGTGCTCGATCTCCCACGGCGCGCGCTTGATCGGCGCGTTTTGCTCGACCCACTTGATGATCTCGCCGTCGCCCGCGCCGGTCGCGAGTTGCTCGCGCAACGCGTCCGCCGTGAGCCCGGTGAAGCGGAAGAAATGATGATCCATCGGGTTGTTATATTTGTATTCACCTGCGGTGCCCGCGATGTCCGCGCGGCCTTTATCGACGATGCGCGCGAGCATGACGTAACCGCCAAGACGCACTCGCGGGCTGCGTGGCGGGCGCTGCGTGAGGTTCGGAGCAGACGAGGAAGCTTCGTTCATCGCGCAGCTTAGCTGCTGCGTGCGCTTCGTCACTTCACCGCGCGAAGACAACCGCGATTCACGACCGGCATCGACGATGCACGCGCCTCCGCAGAACGATGTTTGCAGAGCGCGAGCGCATCGTTATCCTCGCCGAACCATGAACCTTCCGGACAACACGCCGCGCGCCCGCACCTCCAGCATTTCCGGTGAAGCGCTCATCGGCATCGGCATCACCGTCGGCGCGTTAGGCTTCATGTTTCTGCTCCTCGGCTGGGCGCAGATGATGCGCGAATCACGCGAGCCCGGCACCATCCTGCTCGCCATCGGTGGCGTGATGTTCGTGGTCGGTTTGATCACCGCGTTGAGCGGTTCGCGGAAGCGCGGTTAGCCGTCAGTCGTCGCGCCGGCTTTCTCCGAGCGCGTTTTCACAATCGCGCGCACCAATTCTCCCGGATCGACTGGTTTCGTGAGATGGCGGTCGAATCCCGCGTCGAGCGCGCGGTTCCGATCCTGCACGCTGGCGTAAGCGGTCAGCGCGATGATCGGGATTTCCCGGCCGCGCTTCTGCTCGATCGCGCGGAGTCGCTGCACGAACTCGTAGCCGTCGATTCCCGGCATCGCGATGTCTGTGACGACAACGTCCGGATGCAGGTTCGGCATCAGCCCGATCGCGTCCTGCACTGAGGAAGCGACCGTCACCGAGGCGCCGCATTTCGCGAGCGTCAACGCGACGAGATCACGCACGCTCGCTTCGTCATCAACCACCATGACATGCACTCCGCGCAGGCTGCTGATCGGGAACAATTCGTCGCCGGCCGCACCACTCGACGTCTTCGAAGAAGCACGCATGTCGACCGCGACGATGGGCAGAAGCACGGAAAACCGGCTGCCTTTGTCGTGACCTTCGCTTTCCACTTCGATCGTGCCGCCGTGCAACATCAAGAGCTGGTGTGCGATCGTCAGGCCGAGTCCGAGCCCGCCATGATGCCGCGTCGAGCTGCTGTCGCCCTGGCGGAAGCGCTCGAAGATGTGCGGCAACAAATCCGCGTCGATACCTTTGCCGGTGTCGGTCACTTCGACCATGGCGAAGGCGCGATCGCGCGTTGCGCGCACGCGAATCTGGCCGCCGCGCGGGGTAAACTTCACCGCATTGGTGAGCAGATTGAGCACGACCTGCTGCAACCGCATGCGATCCGCATCGACGAGCAACTCGTCCGCATCGAGCACGGCTTCGAGCGCGATGCCTTTCACATCCGCCGACGGTTGCACCGCCTCGACCGCTTCACGCACGATCGGAACAACATCGAGGACAGCGCGGTCTAACGAGAGCTTCTGGTTGATGATGCGCGTGATATCGAGCACGTCCTCGATCAGGCGCGCCTGCGCTTCGGCATTTCGCATGATCGAGTTCACCGCCTCTTTGCGCTCGTCCTCGTTGAGCACGTTCTCCTGCATCAACCGCGTCCAGCCAAAGACCGCGTTAAGTGGCGTGCGCAGCTCGTGCGAGATCATGCCGAGGAACTCATCTTTGCGCTGGCTCTCCTTCCGGATCGCATCGCGTGCGCCGCGCAGTGCTTCCTCCGCGAGTTTCTGCTCGTGGATGTCGGTGCAAGTGCCAAACCAGTTCGTGATCTCGCCCGTTTCATTCCGGTAGGGCAACGCGCGGCCGAGGAACCACCGATACTCGCCATCGCTCGCGCGGCGCAGGCGGAACTCGATGTCGTAAGGATTGCCGGTGCGGAGCGCTTCCGCCCAGGCGGCATTCGCGCTCTCCACATCGTCCGGGTGAAACAAGTCATTCCAGCCTTGCTCCGTCGAGGTCGCGAGCGTCAGGCCAGTGAAGTCATACCAGCGCCGGTTGTAGTATTCGTGCGAGCCGTCCGGTCGCGTCACCCAGACGATCTGCGGCAGGTTGTCCGCGAGGTGGCGAAGGATCTCCAGCTCGCGCGGGAACTGTTCGCCGGTCGGGAGTGCGGGATTCATGCGCGTCATCTCTGCCTTTGGCAGAACGAGAATCTTCCCAAAAACATTCGCGCGCTGTCGACGCGAAATCCGAACCTCTAGCGTGAATGAGCGCGTCGAGTTCACCATCTCCTGGGCGACTCTGCTCAAGATCGCGGTCGCCTGCGTGCTTGCCTATTGCGCGGTCATGCTCGCGTCGCTCGCGAAGCTGCTCCTGCTCGCGGTCCTCGTCGCCATCGCCCTCGCGCCGCTGCTCGCCTGGACGCGGCGACGTGGCTGGCCGAAGTGGCTCGGCCTTCTGCTTTGCGCGCTGCTGCTCTTCGGATTTTCGCTCGTCTTCTTCGGCCTGCTCATCCCGATGGTCACGACCGAAGCCGGCCAGCTGATCGCGAATCTGCCGCGCTTCAGAGACGAATTCTTCCGGCGGCTACCGGCAGGCGGACCGATCCGCGATTCGGCAAATCAGTTCTTTGCCTCGCCCACCTGGTCGAACCCTGAGCCGATCGCGAAGCAGGTCGTGGCGTGGGGAAGTGCGGCCGCGCATGCCCTGGTGAATTTCTTCCTCATGCTCATCGTGTCGCTTTACTTCCTCGCCGATGGACGGCGCGTCTCGCAGTGGCTTCTCGCATTTTTGCCCGCGGTGGATCGCGCGAAGGCGAGCGACGCATTCGACGACATCGCGCAAGTCGTCGCGCACTACGTCCTCGGGCAGATCATCACTTCCGTGCTCTGCGGCATCTACGCATTCCTCGTCCTCTTCTTCCTCCATGTGCCGAATGCGCCGATGCTCGCCGCTCTCGCCGCCGTCCTCGATGTCCTGCCGCTGATCGGCTTCTTCCTCTTCACCATTCCGGCGATCCTCGTCGCATTCACTGTCTCGCCGACGGCGGCCTTGATCGTCGCCATCTGCTACGGCGGATACAAGGTGGTGGAGGATTACTTCATCGTGCCCTACGTCTACGGCAACGCGCTCAAGCTCTCGACGCTCACGGTCCTGCTCTCATGCCTCGCGGCCGGAGCAATCGGCGGCGTCATCGGCATCATCATCGT
>JALZAD010000190.1 GCA_030948555.1 Verrucomicrobiota bacterium
GTGTTGAGATCATCCTCGATCTTGAAGCCCATGTTGCGCGCGAACTCCTGCGCGCCTTTGCCCACGACGAGATGATGGTCGGTCATCTCCATCACCTTCTGCGCGACTAACGACGGTGTCCGCACTCCTTCAATGCACGCCACGCCGCCGGCGCGCTTCTTCGGTCCGTGCATGCAACACGAGTCGAGTTGCACCACGCCATCGGCGTTCGGTAATCCGCCATAGCCGACGCTGTCATCCGTCGGATCGAGCTCGACGATGTTCACGCCCGCGATGAGCGAATCGAGCACGTCAGCGCCTTGCGTCATCATCGTCCACGCCTTGTGCACGCAGGTCATGTCGCCGCCGTTCTTGAATTTGTTGCCATTGGCGGACGAGATCACGACCGGCTTGGCAGACTTGTTGGTGATGATGTTGGGCGAGGGAGACTGCGCTCGAAGGCTGCCAGTAGCGGTGGCGGCGAGACCTGCGCCGACAGTAGTGCGGACGAAATCGCGGCGATTCATAGAAGGTGAATCAGCCACGGATTAACACGGATGAAACACGGATTTTCTCCGACGTTAAAAGCATGTCATCCCGAGCCCGCGCAGACGGCGAGGGACTTCACATAGGGTGAGTTGATCGCACTATGGTCGCGCGTCTGATCAGCAGCGAGTGGGTGAGGTCCCTCGGCGCGCTTCGCCAGCCTCGGGATGACCTGCCTGTGATGTTGTTACTTCTTCCAGACATCACCGACGCCTTCGCCGAACCAGCGCGTGGTGACGACCTTCTGCTGCGTGTAGAACTGCACGCCTTCGCGGCCCTGGATGTGCAGGTCGCCGTAGAATGATTCGTCCCAGCCAGTGAATGAAAACATCGCCATGGTCGCGGGCACGCCGACATTGATTCCGACCATCCCCGCTTTCACGCGGTTCTTGAACTCGCGCGCCGCTTTGCCGGAGTTGGTGAAAATGGCCGCGCCGTTTCCGTAGGCCGACTTATTCGCGAGCTCGATCGCGGCATCGAGATCGTCCATCCGCATCACGTTCAGCACCGGGCCGAAAACCTCTTCTCGTGCCAGCGTCATTTCATGAGCAACTTGATCGACGATCGTCGCGCCGACGAAGAATCCGTTAGGCGCATCGGCGACACGCACGCCGCGCCCATCGGCGATCACTTTCGCGCCTTCCTTCTCGCCGCTCGCCACGAGGCTGAGCACGCGATCGCGATGCTGCGCGGTGATGACCGGACCCATGTCCGGCTGCGCCTCTGAGTCTGTCGGGCCAACACGAATCGCGCGCGCCGCTTCGACTAACGACGGCAGCAAATGATCCGCCGCTTTCCCGACGGTGATCGCTGTCGAGCCGGCCATGCAACGTTCGCCCGCACAACCGAACGCCGCGGTCGATAACGCTTCCACCGTTTGCCGCACATCCGCATCGGGCATGACCACGATGTAGTTTTTCGCGCCGCCGTTTGCCTGCACGCGTTTGCCGTTTCGCGTGCCGGTTTCGTAAATGTATTTCGCCACGGGCGACGAGCCGACGAACGAGATCGCCTTCACCTTCGGATGCGTGAGCAACGCGTCGACGCATTCGCGTCCGCCATGGACGATATTGAGCACGCCTTTCGGCAGGCCCGCTTTCTCCAGTAGCTCGATGATCATCACGACGGTGAGTGGCACCTTCTCGCTCGGCTTAAGCACGAACGTGTTTCCGCAGACGAGCGCGAGCGGGAACATCCACATCGGGACCATGGCGGGGAAGTTGAACGGCGTGATCCCGACGCAGACGCCGAGCGGCTGGTGCATCGACTCGCAATCGACCCCGCGCGCGAGATTCTCGAGCGTGTCGCCCATGAGCAAACTCGGCGCGCCGCACGCGTACTCGATGTTCTCGATCCCGCGATAAACGCTGCCACGCGCTTCCGCGAGCGTCTTCCCGTGCTCGCGCGAAACGCTCTGGCAGATGCGGTCGAAGTTCTCCTCCACCAGCTGGCGATAGCGGAAGAACAAACGCGCGCGTTCCACCGGCGGCGTATCGCGCCACGCCGGGAACGCAGAAGCCGCAGCTTCGACCGCTTCGTTCACGACATCGCTGCCGCACATCGGCACTTCCGCGATGACTTCGCCGCGCGAGGGATTGAAGACGGGCGAGGTCGTTAGGCCGCTGATCGTCCGCCAGTCGCCGCCAATGAAATTTGGACACTGCTGCATCGCGATCATTCCGGCGGCGTTACTCCATGT
>JALZAD010000207.1 GCA_030948555.1 Verrucomicrobiota bacterium
AGCTGATGAGACTTGCTCCTGCCGCGCAACCGCGGAAAGTGAGCGCGTCAGTGGGACCGCCGTTCCGATGCTGTTATCGCAACGGGTACAAACTGCGGGACAATGGCCGAAGAAAAGTGGAAGAGAACTAGCGGTTCTCCCTCGTCAATGCCGGTATAGCTCAGTGGTAGAGCAGCTGATTTGTAATCAGCAGGTCGTCGGTTCAAGCCCGACTGCCGGCTCGCGTTTGCATTTGGCGCGAGCGCATCCGGTGCGGCGGAGTTTAAGCCGCCAGTTGTTACCGTAGTCACCGCGGCTCTGAATCGCTTCGCGTTCCGTCGTTCGGCGGCACAGTCACCTTGCCTCCGGTGTCGTCCGTGATCGCACAGACGGCGCATGGCCCGTCTGGGTCGCCGTGGCCTTTATGCCCAGCATACTGAACGCCATTGCACTGGAAGGTGAAAGTCTGATTCCGTTTGTGACAGACTTGGCAGATTCCGGGCGCTGCCGTGGCGCGACTCGTGAGCCAAAAGGTCGAAGCGAGTAGAAGCGCAATGAAGGAAAGGACCGGCGCCGGCGAGGACAAATAGTGGAGGGGGGGAAGTCGGCGATTTTTCATGAGCGAGATGTGGAACGATGCATCATCAGCCGGCGTTCTCGTTGTCGGGGCGCACGCGGTAATCATCCGCGTTGCTCTTGTCGACGTTCGCCTGAATGCCTTTCGACACGACGTATGACGCCGCGCTGATGCCGAGGAGCGCGTAGATGCCCGCGGGAATCGTTGGCGGGAAACCAGGGCCGCCTTCCTTCCCGAGAATCACGAGCAGCAGGCTGAGTGAGATCACGAAGGTGAAGATGAGGAATTGAAGACGCGAAAGGCTGGCCGCGCCGTTTCCTTCGGAAATCACCAGCGAGATGTCGATCTTCCCTGTGTAGATGCGCCAGAGAATCAAGAAGCCCAGGAGCCCGATGATCGTGATCAGCAGATAGCCAACGATGATGGTGAGGAGATCGAAATGGCTGAGCGGCTGGCCGACGCGATCGCGCAGCGACGGAGCCACGGGAGAGGCGGCCGCGGCGGGCACCGCAACGACGGCGGCAACGGTCTGAGCGGGCGCTGGTGTGGGTGAGGGGCTTTGCGCTTCAACCGAAGAGGCGAGGAACGCGCCTAACGAGAGCAAAGCGAACAGTAATGTGGAGATTTTCATGTTGAGGGATCAGCGGAAGAAGCTGCGGATGTGGGCAAGGACGCGGGCGGACGAAGTTGCTTTCGCGGTGACGTAAACCGTGTTGCTGCCCAGGACGAGGGCGAGCAACTCGGTGGATGGCGCGGGCAGAGTGAGATTGGGCCGTGGGCCGGATTGCACCATCTCGACCACGCTCATCAGGTAGTAGAACGCGCCGGACAAGCTGAGCGCCATGAGCTGCACGCGCGCCGGGCTGATCCCGCCGCCAACTTTGTCCGCGAGTAAACCGCGGGTGTTGATCTGGCCGGTGAGCAGGCGATACGCGATGAGGAAAAAGAGCGCGCCGAGAAATGCGACCGTCACAACCGTCGCGTACGTGGTCAGCGCATCGAAGCTTGCCTGCGCGTCCATCAACCGAGCGTGCCGAGGTGCGGCGCTTGCCCGCCGTTCGCGATGAAATGCTCGAAGCGCACGACCGCCGCCTGCAGGGTTTCGTCGAGCCAATCGGCTTCGCTCATCGCGCCCGTGCGAAAGACCGCGCTGCCGGGGAAAACGCAGTAGACGACGTCGCGCTCGACGCTCGCGTTGAGGATGCGTTCCCTGCGTTGTGAGGTCCACGGGAACGGCACGGGCAAACCTTCGTGCACCTTGATCGACGCTTCGCCGATGCGGAACGTCGGGCCGATTTCGCCGAAGAACGCGGGCGTGAATTTGTCGCGATAAACCACCACGGCGAGATCGTACATCCTGATCCCGAAAGACGCGGCGAGATCGTGCACGCCATCTTTGCTCCGGCCCGGCAGGACGATGTAGGGCACGTCTTCCGCGTTGAAGAAGGAGCCGCTGCCGTTCGGCGGGAAGGTGAACGCAGTCTGCGTTTGTCCGTAGGGATAATCGATCTGCTTCGCGCGCGGGGAACCGTCGGCACAGATCGCCATCTTCGCGTCGTAGTAAACGGTGCCGTCGTTGAACTGCAGGATCGTTTTGCAGTTGCTCGGGTCGCCACAGGCGCGGCTGCGATCGGCCGCGGCGAAGGCATCGACGTACGGCTGGCCGCGTGATTCATCCGCGTTGGAAAAATCAACGCCGTGGAACAAACGCGCGGACCGTGCCGGTGGAGCATAGCCGGACAAGGTGACCGTCCCCGCAACGGGAACATCGGCGCTGCTCGGAACAGCTACCTTCGCGAGCGTCTCGATCTGCACGGCTGGCGGCGGCGCTTGCTCGAGTCGCAGCAACTCGGCGTCGAGCGCACGGATTGTATCCTCACCAACGACGCCGTCTTCGCTCTGCCGTTGGTCACGCTGGAAAGCGATCACCGCGCGTTCCGTTCGCTGACCGAAATAGCCGCGGAAACGCGCACCTTCCCCGAGATCGATCTGGTAATCGCCCAGGCCCGCCTCGGCCAATCGATTGAGCGCGTCCTGCACCGTGCCGATGCCCGGCGCCGGTTGCGCGCTCGTGCGCAAAACGCGATGCCCGGCGGCGATGCTCTCGATCTCGTTGTTCCCCGCGAAAAGCTTCGAGCGCAGAACGGGGGCAGCGGTCGGCGGAATCACCAATGCACTGGGGCGGCGCGAACGAGCAACCGATTCCACTACCGCGTCACCGCAGGCCGCGAGTTGTGCCCGCACTTCCGCGCGCAAGAGATCACCGACGACGTGCCGCGTTGTGCTCACGTCGAAAGTCGAGTTGTCCCACGGCAGCACGAGCGGATCCCATTTGCCGCGTTGCGTGATGCCGAGGTTGTCCTGCACCTCGCCGTGGCCCAGCACCGTGGTCGACGTGACCGGAATGCCGTAAAACTCGCAGAGATCGGCCACGACTTTGATCATCGTTTGCCACTGCACTTCCTTGAGCGGCTGCGCGCCGCCGTGGAAAGGCGACTCGCAGCAAAGTGTCATGCAACAGCAGGCCACGCCGATGGAGCGCGTGTTGCAATGGAGCGTGTGCGCGGCGTAGCGGCCGTCGCTCGTGTTGATGTTATCGGCGATGCTGAAGTGGCCGAACCGCACCCGACCGTCGCCTTCGATCAGGATGTGGTACGCCTTTAAGTCGACGTCGTTCGCGCGGTAGTTCCCCTCCGACCAGTGGCAGATGATGCGCTCCATCTCGCACTTCGGCAGGGAACGAGGATCCAGAACACGCATCGCAAGGGAGAACGACGCCCGCGTTCTAACAGACGCGCGGCGGCGTCGTCCAGAGGAAAGCCTAACGAGTCGCCGCACACGAGAAACTACTTGTCGTTAGGCAAAATCCGCACAAGCGTTTCTCCATGGCAGGACAGGGTTCAAGCGGAAACGTGATCGCCGCGCTGGCGAGCTTCTTCATCCCAGGATTAGGTCAATTGCTGCAGGGCCGGCTCCTCATGGCGATCGTGCATTTCTGCCTCGCCGCGGTGCTGTGGTTTCTTCTCCTCGGCTGGCTGATCCATCTCTGGTCGATCCTCGACGCGGCCATGTACAAGCCGCGGAGTTGACTCGTTAGACCGCGATCTTTTCGCCCACCCGCAGGCTCATGCCCATGGCGCGGAAGATGTGGTCGCGGCGTTCCAGATAAGCCGGCGAATCAAGGTCGCGTGGACGCGGCAGATTGATCTCCACGATCTCCTGGATGGTCGCTGGTCGTTTGCTCATGATGAGCACGCGGTCGGCGAGTTGCACCGCTTCCTCGATGTCGTGCGTGACGAAAAGGATCGTCTTCTTCTCGCTTTGCCAAATGCGCACCAGATCGGCCCGCATCTTTAATCGGGTGATAAAGTCGAGCGCGCCGAATGGCTCGTCCATGTAGATGATGTCCGGGTTGGCCGCGAGCGCGCGTGCGATCTCGACGCGCTGGCGCATGCCGCCGGAAAGTTCATGCGGGTATGCATGATCGAAGCCGGTCAGGCCGACCATCGCGACGTAATGCGCCACGATCTCGCGGCGTTCGTCGTTGCTCCGGCCGCGCAAACCGAACGCGATGTTCTCGCTCACGGTCAGCCACGGGAAGACGCCGTTTTCCTGAAAGACAAAGATCCGGCGCGGGTCGGGTCCGTGCACCGGTTCGCCTTCTACGAGCACTTCGCCGGCGCTCGCGGGGAGGAAGCCGCCGACGATGTTGAGCATGGTTGATTTCCCGCAGCCGCTCGGGCCGACGAGGCAGACGAACTCGCCTTTCGCGACCTCCGCGCTGACGTCATGGAGGACCTGAATCTCTTCGCCCGCGCGCTTGCCGGGAAAGGTGAGCGAGCAATGGCGGATCGCGATCGCAGGAGCGTTCATCGCTTCGCGTAGCCCCAGCGCACCTGATCCAATTTCTCCAATCGCCTAACGAGTAGATCGAGCACGAGCCCGATAAGCCCGATCATGACCATGCCCGCGACCACGAGATCGTAACGTTTGCCTGCGTTCCGCGCGTCGATGATCAGGTAACCGAGGCCGCTGTTCACCGCGATCATCTCCGCCGCGACCACGACCAGCCATGCCACGCCGAGCGCGATGCGGATTCCCGTGATGACCTGCGGCAAGCTCGCGCGAAAAATCACCTGGCGAAAAAGCTCACCGCGGCTGAGCCCGAAGTTTTGCGCTGCGCGCAAGTAGACTGGCTGCATGTTTTGCACGGCCGCAATCGCGGAGACGGTGATCGGAAAAACGCTCGCGAGGAAGATGAGGAAGACAGGCGCGGCATCGGTCACGCCAAACCAGAGGATGGCGAGCGGGATCCAGGCGATGGGCGATATCGGG
>JALZAD010000228.1 GCA_030948555.1 Verrucomicrobiota bacterium
GGTGTGGGTTTCGCGCAGGTATTCGCAGCTCGTGTTCTCGCGCTCGTAGAGGTACGGGACGGCATCGAGCCGCAGGCCATCCACGCCCATCTTCAGCCAGTAATCGCAGATGTCCTCGACGAGCTCATGGACCGCTGGATTGTCGAAATTGAGGTCGGGCTGATGCGAGTAGAAACGATGCCAGTAGTAGGCCTTCGCGACCGGATCCCAGCTCCAGTTTGAGGTCTCGAAGTCCTTGAAGATGATCCGCGCCGCCGTGTATTTGTCCGGCGTGTCGCTCCAGACATAGATCTCTCGCTCCGGTGAGCCCGGAGCCGCGCGACGCGCTTTTTGGAACCAGCGGTTCTGGTCGGACGAGTGATTGATGACCAGCTCGGTAATGACGCGCAATCCGCGATCGTGCGCGGCGGCAAGGAACGCCTGGAAGTCCTGCAGCGTTCCGTAGTTCGGGTTGACGTCGTAGTAGTCGGCAATGTCGTAGCCGTCGTCCTTCAGCGGCGACGGATAAAACGGCAGGAGCCAGATCGCGGTCACGCCGAGTTCCTGGAGATAATCCAGCTTTTCGATGACCCCGCGGAAGTCGCCGATTCCGTCACCGTTGCTGTCGTGAAATGTCTTCACGTGCAGCTCGTAAATGACAGCGTCTTTATACCAGAGCGGATCGGCGGGGAGCGGCGCGGCGGCAGACATGGGCTAACACTTGGCGCACGTTGCGAGCGGGCGCAATTGGATGAGCTACGCGACCGCAGAAAACGAAAGAGCCAGCCCATCAGTGGGCTGGCTCTCTGGGGGGAAAGCCGGAAATTGTACTCGCTGACCCGCAGCAGCTCGTCCTTCCAAACGATCCGCCATTGGGCTTAGCTAACTGTGTACCAGCGACGGCGCTCCGCAGGGCGGCTTCGAGAGGCAGAGATGTTCAAGCCATTGTTTGTAAACGGTTTGTGCAGCTTGCAAGAACGCAGAACTTCTTTCCGGCAAGCACGCGACTGCGGCGGCGTTTGAGAAAGCTGTAAGCAATGCCGACATCTTCTGCCGGCTGGTCCTTGATGGATGAAATGCTATCTGAGCTAGCGCTGCGGCTGGGCAGTGACGCGGCTGGCAACGCATTGCCACCGGCCGTTCCGCAACTTCCACGTGTCGGTGAAATCACGTGCGACGCTGAACTTTTTGCCGTCCGCGGTCACGCCGCTCTCGGTCGAGACACCGGTAACCACGGCACTGCCCGCGCCCAGCGTCTTCACACGCATTCCATGCGCACGCGCCGAGCGGTACACGTTCTTGTCGCGGCGAAGCAAGGAAAGCGTGCGCTTTCTCGAAGCCTCATTTCCGCCGCCCGAAGTCGCTTCGAAGTTCGAGCTGAGCAGTTCACCGAGTGCTTCGGTGTTGTGATTTTTGACCGCGTCTTCCCAGCGACTTTCAAGGGATCGAAGCGAAACCGCGACAACCCAACTGCTCTCCGACACGTCAAAAGTCGGACGTGACGCGGGCGCCGAAGTTCTGGGTGAAGCAGACGCTCTTCGAAACCACGGCGCGCGTGGTTCGACTGCGCGAACGGGTTCTTGCCGCAGCACATCGCGACGCGGCGCCGAGGGCGTGCGCCGCCGCGGTTCGACAGCCTTTGCCGGCGCGGCTCGCTTTGCCGCAGGAGTGGAGCTAGGAGTCGCGGTTGCGGTTGGAGCGGGTGTCGGCGCCGGCGTTTGCTCAGCCGCAGGAGAGAGAAGACGTGGCGGTGCGAAGTCCTGCGCCGCGAGACGCGACGAGGAAAACGAGAGCGTCGCGACAGCGAAAAAGGTAACAAAAATCTTCATCGAGTCAGCGCCGCGATTAATGCGCGCATCGTAGTGTGCGCGTTGAGGGATTCAACACGTTTTGCGGTCGCTTGCGCGGAGCGAATCGCAAAAGCCGCGCGCGTGCAGCAAATCGAAACAACTGCTGGGAAATCTTTGGACGCAACGCGCGCATCGCACTAAGAAGACTACTCCGCATGCGCCGTAGCTTTCATTCGTTTGCCCGCTTCCACTCGTTAGGCGCCGTTGTCGGCATCCGTCAGGCCGGCATCTGAGCGGAGGTACTCGAGCGATGGATCCACTCGAACAAGAGGGTCTCGGCCCTGAATCGAACGGAGCGCCTGCGCCGCGCTTGCCAGCTTCGGCCCCGGAGCTGGAGCCGGGCGCCCCGACTGATCTCGAGTTAATGCTCGGCATCCAGGCGGAAGATCCGGAAGCGCTTTCGAAGCTTTACGATCGCTACAACGGCATCCTCAAGGCGCTCATTCTTCGCGTCATTCACAACGAAGCGGAAGCGGACGACCTCCTGCAGGAGATCTTCATGGAGATCTGGAATCAGGCGAAGAATTTCTCGGCGCAAAAGGGTAAGCCGCTCGGTTGGATGGTGACCCTGGCGCGACGGCGCGCGATCGATGGCCTTCGGAAAAAGCAGGCCTATGCGCGGGCCGGCGAACGTCTCCAGAGCGAGACGGAACAACAGCCCGACGCCTGGGTGCACAACGCCACGGAAGAGGAAATTACCTTCAGCGACACGCGCGTGCTCGTGCGGCGCGTGATCGACACTCTGCCACCGGCTCAGCAGCAGGCGATCAACCTCGCATTTTTTCGCGGCATGAGTCAGCGCGAAATCGCGGCCAAAACGAATACACCGTTAGGCACGGTCAAGACCCGCCTCGAACTGGGGCTGAAGAAGATCTACGACGGGCTAAAAGAACTCCGCGATGAGCTTTGAAGAATTCCAGAACCGCGCCCGGCTTTACGTCATCGGCGCGCTGGAGAGTGACGACACGGAGGAGTTCGAGGCCGCGCGCCGCGACTTCGGCCAGGAGGCCGAAGCGTTCATCGCCGAGTGCTACAACCTGCACGAAGCCTTCGCGCTCAGTCTTCGACCCGCCAAATCGTCGGACGCGATCAAGGACCGGCTCATGGCCATGGTCCGTTCGCGCGGCGAAACATAAGAGGCTGTCGCCGTCTCTACGGCACAAATTGTCCTGAACGATTTCGCGCAATCGTCGAGTCCGCGGCGTTGATGGCCCCGTCCAGGTTGTAATCCACCCGGAATGTTGTCGCGTCGAGCGCGAGGCCAGCCTGATTTCGGGTGATGGTCGCGTCTGCCGCATTCACGCTCCGGTCGCCATTCGCGTCCCCAAGCAGGAACGCCGCTGGAACGGACACGTTGCCGGTCACGACACCGTCATTTACGCCGTTAAGCGTCAGCGTCACGCGCGACGCATCCGCAACGCCGGAAAGATTAACCGTTACCTCCGAACCGCTCGTGCTGAAGCTGCTCGCGTTTGCCGGCGACGGTGAAGCGGAAACGGAAGCGACACTCGACGCCGCATTCAAGGTGATGATGACCTGATGCTGGTCGGCCGTGGGGAACCCGCTGCGGCTCTCGACTCCGACCTTCCCGGTTAGCGGAAGATTCACGTCGAAGGCGCCGTGGCCTAAGTGCGTTTTGCGCGACACCGCGCTGATCGCGACCGGCGCAGAGGAGAAACGGAACTTCCCGATCCGCGTGTTCCACCCGGCGGGGCTTGTCACGGAATAATACTCGTTCGAATGCCAGAAGGTGAGGTTGTCCTTTGGATCGATACTCATGTAGCTGTAGTCACCCCAGCGCCCGCTCGTGCTGGTTTGGTGGCCGCCGCCTGCCTGCATGACAGCCTCGCCCTGCCCCAGTGTGTTCACAGGATCACTCGCGAGCCGACCCGCCCAGCGAATCGATGGCTCCAATGTCGCGCTTGAAGTGGTGTAACCGATCGCCATGTCTCCCGCGGCGTCGACTGCGATGCTCGGCATCCAACGCCAGAGCCCATCAGCACCATTGTTGAAAGTCTGCTGCTGGGCTGCGCTCGCCGGGATCGTATTCCCCGTAACGTCGAATTGATACCAGCGGATCGCCGTGGGTCCCGTACCGTTCTGGTTGTTGTTGATCGTGTGCGAAACCCACAGTGACTCGGCGCCGCCGAAGTTCGTGTAGACCAGCGGTGTCATTAGCTTGTCGCCAAGTGTGTCGAGTTTCGCCGTAGTGCCGTTCTGCGGGACCAGGTTGCTTGTGCTCGTAAAGGCGTCGACGAAGCCATTGACCGTGAT
>JALZAD010000259.1 GCA_030948555.1 Verrucomicrobiota bacterium
ATGCAACGTGCTACGTCGGCGCGGCCGCTTACGGTTGCTTCTCGAACTTCATCGCGACGGAGTTCATGCAATAGCGCAGGCCGGTCGGCTTCGGTCCATCTTCGAAGACGTGGCCGAGATGGCCGCCGCAGCGGGCGCATAGAACTTCGGTGCGCTTGATGAAGAGTTTGCGATCGCTCTCCGTTCGGACCGCATCGGGCGAGATCGGCTGAAAGAAACTCGGCCAGCCCGTGCCCGACTCGAACTTGGCGTCGGAGCTGTAGAGCTCCTTCGCACATGCGGCGCACTTGAAGATGCCGTGCTCGTGGTTGTCGTTGTACTCATTCTTGAACGGCGCTTCCGTGCCCTTCTGGCGAAGCACGCGATACTGCTCAGGCGTAAGCTGCGCTTTCCATTCCGCGTCTGTTTTTTCGACTTTGTCGCTCATAGGGCTCGGGTTCGGTTGTGTGCCTTTATCCTCAGCTCGGGCAAAGGAAATCGTCGCGAGGATAATGACCGATAGCTGTAACAGTTTCTTCATGTTCGTGATTGTCTGAACGCAATTAGGAGATCAGCCACCGCGAGTTATTCCCGCTGTAGCCGGGCGCGTTGAGCCCGTTCCGCTGCTCGATCGAAACCCTTCGCGAAGACCGCGGCATGGCCGAGTGGCTCGACATGAACGTGGAAGGCATCACCCGGGATTATCTCTTCAACATCACGACCGCGACGAGCACGGCGGCTTGATTCTGGCGGTGCGGAAATGTAGGCGAGTCCGACGGGTCGCGGGCCGGCGAATCAGGAGCATGAACGCACGATTTATTTGTCTTCTCGTCAGCCTCGCCACCGTTTCGTTCGCGAACGCGGCGCAACTCGAGGAGGTCGCTAATTTTCCTGCGTCGCAGGTCACCGGCGTCACCGCTTCAAAGACCGGTCGCGTCTTCGTGAACTTTCCCGATTGGGGCGACGAACATCCGATGTCCGTCGCGGAGATCGTCGATGGCCAACCGAAGCCATATCCGAACGCGGAGTGGAATACGAAGGGGGATCCGAAATCGACCTTCATCTGCGTGCAGAGCGTGGTCGTGGACGCGAATGATCAACTTTGGATTCTTGATCCCGCCGCGCCCAAGATGCAGTCGATCGTGAAAGGCGGACCCAAGCTCGTGAAGGTCGACCTCAAGACCAACGCGGTCGTGCAGACAATTCCGTTCGGTGAAGATGTCGCGAGCGGCAAAAGCTACCTGAACGACGTGCGGATCGACACGGAGGCGAACGTCGCGTTCCTCACCGATTCAGGAAAAGGCGCCCTCGTCGTGGTCGATCTCACCTCCGGCAAAGCGCGGCGTTTGCTCGATGGCCACAAGAGCACGCAGGCGGAGAGCGGATTCAAGCTAAGCGTGAACGGGCGCGAGTTGCGGGGCGAGAACGGCCAACCGCCGCAGATCAATTCCGACGGCATCGCGCTGACGAAGGACGGCTATCTCTACTTCCACGCACTTACCGCGCACACGCTTTACCGGATCAAGAGCGACTACCTGAAAGACGCGGAGTTGAAAGAGAGCGAGGTCGAAGCGCACGTTGAGAATCTGGGCCAGACGCCGGCCTGCGATGGGATGATCGAAGCGCCCGACGGCAGCATTTATCTCACGAACATCGAAACGAGCGGCGTCGTGCGTTTTGATCCGACGACGAAACAGATCACGACCGTGATCGAAGACGCCGCGCGTCTGCTTTGGCCCGACACACTGTCGTGGGGTCCGGACAATTCGCTCTATGTGACCGCATCGCAGATCGAAAACATGCCGCGGTTCAACGGCGGAAAAAGCGCGCGTCACGAACCGTACCGACTCTTCAAGATCACCGGCGCGCGCTAGGTTTCGTTCTCGACCGCGTGGCGATTTTGTCTGAGCTTCGCAACGCCGTGAGCCTTTCGCATCTGCTGCTCGATTCGAACCGCCAATGGGCGGGCGTCGCCATGCTCATCTTCCGCGTTACGCTCGGTGTCTGCTTCATCGTGCACGGGCTGGGAAAACTCGGAATCGTGGGGCCGGGCAACATGAGCGGATTCACCGGCTGGTTGAAGTCGTTAGGCGTTCCCGCACCAGCTCTGCAGGCGCGGATCGCGATGCTGTCTGAGCTAATCGGCGGCGCGCTGATCGCGTGCGGTTTGCTGACGCGAGTCGCGGCGTTGTTCTGCATGGTCGCGATGATTGTCGCCGCGCTGATCGGGCACAAAGGCGGCGGTTACCTGATCACGAACAATCCGCCGGGTAACGAGTACGCGCTGAACCTCGCGATCCTCATGATCGTGCTGATCATGATCGGGCCGGGTCATTACTCGTTAGACGCTTTGCTTTTCGCCGGCCGGTGAGCGAGCCGGCGCTCACCCAAATCGAGCAAGACGAACGCCTGCTGACCGCGTACGTCGCGCGCGCCGGAGTGGAACTCGGCGCCTACTGGCGCGATGAAATCCGCGAGCGCGCGGAGGCGGGCGAATTTCAGCCGGACGACTACTACTGGCACGAAGGGATGGACAAATGGATCCGGCTCGGCGACCTGCTCGGACCTGCGTCGTGGATCGCCCCGACACCGCCGCGGCCGCCCACGACGGTCAAACAAAAGTTGATCATCGGCGGCGCGGTCGCAGGCGGTTTCGCCCTCGTCCTATTCATCGCGATCTTCTTTATTACGCGGCGCGATGGTGCTCTACCGGTGCGCGGGACGCGCGTCGCAACAGACGCCGCTGATCCCGCGAAGGACCACGAGCAACGCGACAAAGCGGCCGGTGAATTGCGCGCGAAGATCGAGCGTTTGCCTGATCGCGCCGCGCCGCCGCTGAACGTTTTCTATTACGACGTCTCCGTGAACATGCGCCGCGCAGTTGCTGCGCGAACATCGTGGCAGGCCTTGATTCGCGGCAGCGAAAACGCGGTCGATCCTGCGACGGAGCAGACGATTCGTCGCACCGAGTTCACTCTGCAAACCGACTACCGCGCCGGCGAGTGGGTCTTCATTCATTACAAGGCGAGCACCCGCAATCTCGCCGAGCCGGGAGAATCAGAAGACGAGCACGACGCGAACACGGTCGCGCCGCCATTGGTCGTGACGCTGCTTGGCTTGAAGATCGAGCCGCCCGATCCGGAGCGACATTAGCGCTTTCGAGCGAACGCATCGATCTTCAGCCTGATCGATACGGTCGGCATCGGTTCGGACCCGTCGATCATCGGCGCTGCTTGCCTGTTGGATTGCAGCGCGCCGCGCGGGCCCCGTTCAGCCGATGATCGTGTTAGGCGCGGAGTAGCGCGCGACTACTACTGGTCGCCGCCGTTCGCGTCGTCGTCTTCCGGCTCAGGCAGATCTTCCGGCGGCACATCCGAAAAGCCACCGAGCAGCCGCTCCGACTCAGACGTCCGACTCGCGTGCGCGTCCTTCTTGCGGCTCTTCGCGGTCGCCTTGCTCTTGCGCGACTTGCTCGAAGCGCCGCGGCTCTTCTTGCCACTCGAGCGCGAACTCTTCTCGGAGCGTGCGCTCTTCGAATGTGAGCTGGTTTGTCGTGCGAAGCCGCTGGTCGCCGCCAGGCAATAGGCCAGCCCGATGAGGAACGCTGAACGAAACCCTTTCATGCCCGCTTCATTTGACGCCGCGAGCTCAGCGTCTGTTCAAAACAATCCCGCGGCAGATCTCGTACGTGCGGTAGGGCTCGCGCCGTCCGCGCGGTTTCAGCCAAGCGCGGTTGCATTGCGCGCTGCTTCGCGTCCAGAGTCGCGGCGTGAGGACGGCGCATCGCACCGCGTGGTATCGCATCCTCTACGTGCAGGTGCTGGTCGCGGTCGCGCTCGGCATTCTCATCGGCCACTTCTTTCCTGAGTTCGGCAAGTCGCTCAAGCCCCTGGGCGACGGCTTCATCAAGCTGGTCAAGATGATCATCGCGCCGATCATTTTCTGCACCGTGGTGCACGGCATCGCCTCAATGTCGGACCTGAAAAAGCTCGGCCGCATCGGCGGCAAAACGATCCTCTACTTCGAGGTGGTCTCGACGATCGCGCTGATCATCGGGCTCGTGGTCGTGAACGTGATGAAGCCCGGGGCGCACTTCGACATCAATCCCGCGACGCTCGATCCGAACATCGGCAAAGGCGCGGCGCAGGAAGCGCACGGGCATTCGACGGTTGAGTTCTTTCTCAACATCATCCCGCGTTCGTTCTTCGACGCGTTCGCAACCGGCGATCTGCTCCAGGTGTTGCTCGTCTCGATCCTGACCGCGTTCGCGATTTCGTTCATGGGCAAACGCGGCGAACCGATCCTCCACGGAATCGATGCGGCGGCGCAGATTTTCTTCGGCATCATGCGCATCATCGTGCGCGTCGCGCCGCTCGCCGCGCTCGGCGCAATGGGGTTCACCGTCGGCAGCTTTGGACTCGGCGCGCTCAACCGTCTCGTCGCCCTCATGCTCGCCTTCTACCTCACCGCCGGCCTCTTCGTCGTCGTCGTCCTCGGCGCGATCGCGGCATTCACCGGCTTCTCGATTTTCCGCTACCTGAACTACATCAAAGAAGAAATCCTGCTCGTCCTCGGCACCAGCTCATCCGAGACCGCGCTGCCCGGGATGTTGCAAAAAATGCGCCGTCTTGGCTGCGCCGAATCAACCGTCGGTCTGGTCATCCCGACGGGCTACAGCTTCAACCTCGACGGCACCAACATCTACATGACGATGGCCGCCGTCTTCCTCGCGCAAGCAACGAACACCCCACTCGATCTGCGTCATCAGATCAGTCTGCTGCTCGTCGCGATGATCTCATCGAAAGGCGCGAGCGGCGTGACCGGCGCCGGTTTCGTGACGCTGGCCGCAACGTTGCAAGCCGTGCCCGCCGTACCGATCGAATCCGTCGCGCTGCTCGTCGGCATCGACCGCTTCATGAGCGAATGCCGCGCGATCACGAACCTGATTGGCAACGGCGTGGCCACGATCGTGATCAGTCGATGGGAAGGCGAGATCAGCGCGGACGAATTGCGTTCGAACCTGCGCGAGCTTGGATCTCATTCGTTAGTCGGCTAGGATCGCTGCAGTGAGCGCAAACGAAATCATCAGTGAGATAGAACGTCTGCCGCTGAGCGAACAAGCAGAAGTCATCCGCTTCGCTTACAAGTTGGACGCCGAACGCATGCTGAGCGGCAAAGAACTGGCCGAACTGGCCGGGCGCATGATCGATACCACCGATCCCACGGAAAAGCTGCGCATTCGCGAAGAGTTGACGCGCGGATTTTACGGCGGCGCGAATGCCTAAGGTCCGTCGTCGAGGCGTGCCGCGGCCGCTGCTCGAGCATCTCTGGCAGCGCGTAGAGGAACGCGAAGTATCGCTTCGCCAATTGGAGCTGTTTGCGACATGGCTCGAGGAGGAACCGGATGTGCCCGCAGGCAAATGGTTCAAGAAATTCCCCGAGATGACTGTCTGCGGCGAAGGCGAGCTTGTTCGCACGTTCCTGCGCGTCGGGCAGATCGCTGATGGGCAGGAAGTCGCCTAACGAGTCAACGCCGCTTCCGTTTCCGCCGGCGTATGGACCGGCTCAGCCTTGCCGAAAATCATCCACACCCCCGCGAGCACCAAGGCGCCGCCGGCGAGCGACCAAAGCGAAAGTTTCTCGCCGCCTAACAACCAACCGAGCGCGACCGCACCGGGCGGCGTGACCAGTGAGATGGTTTGCAGCTTGTTCACCGGAATGCGCGGGAGCAGCCAGTAGAGAAGCAAAAACGTGAGCGAGGAGCCGATCACCGCCAGATAGAGCAGGCACGAGATGGCAAGGCCGCTCCAATGAAAGCGCAGCGGATTGCCTTCCATGATTCCGCCTAACAAGAGCAGCGGCACCGCGCCGCAAATCATCTGCCACGCCGCAAGCATCGCCGGCGCAACTTGCAGCGCGCGGCGTTTGAGAAGGACGGTCGAGAACGCTGCCCCCGCGCCGCCAAGGGAAATTCCCAGTCCGCCCCAGAAGGCCAGCATGCCGCCGTGATCGATAAGGCGGCCGCAGATCACCGCCACACCAGCGATCGCGAGCGCCGCGCCGCCGAGTTGTTTCCAGCGCAGCGGCTCCTCCGGAATGATCCAGTGCGCAAAGAACATTCCGGTCACCGGAATTGTGGCCTGCAGGATGGCAGCGAGTCCGGACGAAACGTGCAGCTCGCCCCAGAAGAGCAGGCCGTAGTTGATCGCGAACATCGTCACACCGGTCGAGACGATGAGGGCCCAATCGCCGCGTCGTTTTGGCAAAAGCGGAACGCGCCCGGCAGAGACCGCGACCAGCACCACGAACGCGATCAGGAACCGAATGCCCGCGAACGAGATCGGCGGCAGATCGGCGAGACCGATCTTGATCGCGAGCCAGGTCGAGCTCCAGACCGCGCAGAGCGTCAGGTAGGCAGCGATGATCTTCCAGCGGGCGGTCACGCGAGACCTATACATCAGATTCCTGAATCCGAACCGCCACGCGCCTGCATCACACAGGAAAGCCATGATTCAGGACGTCAAATTCGCTTTCCGCCAGCTGATCAAATCCCCGGGATTCACCGCCGTCGCCGTGATCACCCTCGCGCTCGCCATCGGCGTGAATTCCGCCATCTTCGCGATCGTCAACGGCGCTGTGCTCCGGCCGGTCGTGCCGGTGAAACCGGAGGAGGTCGTCGGCGTGTTCACCGCGCGGCAGAACGCGAGCCGGGATTACCGCTCCTTCGCGCACAACGAATACCGCGAGCTGCGCGAGAACGTCGGCGAGATCTTCGCGGATGTCGCGGCAGTCGAGTTCGCCGTTGCCGGCATTGGCGAAGATCAAAACATGCGCCGCAGTTTCGCCTTCCTCACCTCGGAGAATTTCTTCTCCATGATGGGCGTGAAGCCGGCGCTCGGCCGCTTCTACACCGCGGAAGAGGCGCGGCCGAATGCAAACGCGCCGGTCGTTGTCGCGAGCTATGCGTTTTGGAAACGCGTCAGCGGTCGCGCAGATTTTGTCGGCAGCACGCTGCGCATCAACGGCCAGGCCTACACCGTCATCGGCGTGACGCCGAGTGGCTTCAGCGGTGTGAGCGCGCTCGTCGCGCCCGATATCTGGCTGCCGCTCGGCGTCCATTCGCATCTCGGCTCCGCGTTCTCGGACTCCGAGACAATGCACGACCTAGCTGACCCGAAGAATTTCGCGCTCAATGTCATGGCCCGGCTGCAACCCGGCCTAACGATCGAGCGCGCGGCAACGCGTCTTCCGTTGCTCTCGCAACGACTCAGCGCCATTCAGCCGCCGGACAGTGAAGGCGCACGCGAATTGCAGATCAAGAAGCCGTCGCGCTTCAGCATCAGCACATCGCCGGAAGACGATGGCCCGGCAGGGCTGATCGGCACGTTGCTCATGGCAATGGCGGGCGCGGTCCTGCTCATCGCGAGCCTCAACCTCGCGAACATGTTGCTCGCTCGCGGCACCGCGCGGGCCAAGGAAATCGCACTGCGTCTGGCCTTGGGCGCGTCGCGCTGGCGCATCGTCCGGCAGCTGCTTTGCGAAGGTCTGCTGCTCGCGCTGCTCGGCGGCATCGGCGGTGTGTTACTCAGCGCGTGGAGCAATAACCTGCTCTTGCACTCGTTAGGTGGATTGCTCAACGGGACGAACTTCTCCTTCGTCGTCGATTTGCACCCGAACCTTGTCGTCCTCGGCGTGACCTTCCTCTTCTGCGTGTTCGCGACGTTGCTCTTCAGTCTCGGGCCAGCCTTGAAGGCAACACGCGCCGATCTGGTGAATGACCTGAAACAGCAAGTCGGCGAACCGGCGTGCAGCGGACGCCTGGGTCGCTTCTTTGCGCCGCGCCACATCTCCGTCATGGCGCAAATCGCGCTCTCTTTGATGCTGCTTTTTGCGGCTGGCCTCTTCTTCCGCGGAGCACGCGAGGCCGCGGGGCTGAATCCCGGCTTCGATCCAAAAGGCGATCTGATCGCGGAGACCGACTTCTCGTTAGGCAAGGCGACGCCGGTCGATGCGCGTCGCACCGTCTTTACTGCGATCCAGCGCCTGCGCGAACTGCCGGGTGTTCGCGCGGTCGCAGCCGGCACGATGCTGCCCTACGGCAACTTCACCAACACGCGCCGCGTCATGTCCGCGCGTGAATCAATGCCGACCGATCCGAAAGCGCCGGATCCCGGTGCGGGCGCGCTCTACACCGCGACGACCCCCGGCTATTTCGAAGCGATCGGTGTGCGGATCTTGCGTGGCCGCGACTTCACCCAGGCCGAAGCGGAGAACAAGGAGGGCGTACGCGTCGCCATCATCGACGACGAACTGGCGAACAAACTTTTTCCGAACCAAGACGCCGTCGGTCAGCATCTGAAGTACACCAATCCGCCGCGCGACGGCACGCCGAACGATCTCGAGATCGTCGGCCTCGTGAACTCGCACCGGCATGACGTGCAGAGTGACTCGCTGAATCGCCGGCTCTTCGTCCCGCTCGCGCAAGGCTACACGGGCAATATGTTCCTCCACGTGCGGCTCGCGAACACCGATCGGCGCGCGGTAGCTGCGTTCACGCCCACGCTGCGACAGACCCTGCGCAACGTCGATCCGGACATGCCGATCCTCAGCATTTCTCCCTTCGTCGAGCAGATGGACAAGAGTGTCGGGCTCTGGATCGTCAGGCTCGGCGCGGTCATGTTCGGCGTCTTCGGCGGAATTGCGTTGCTGCTCGCGGTTGTCGGAGTTTACGGCGTGAAGGCTTACTCGGTCGCGCGGCGCACTCGCGAAATCGGCATTCGCATGGCGCTCGGCGCTCATCGCGGCGACGTCTTTGCCTTGATCATGAAACAAGGCGCGCTTCAAACCGCGGTCGCCCTCGCCGCTGGGTTGTTGCTCTCGTTAGGCGCAGGCCGCGTGCTCGCGCAGATGCTCTATAAGGTGAGCCCCGCCGATCCGCTCTCGCTCGTCGTCTCAGCGCTCCTTCTCGGTAGCGCAGCGCTGCTCGCGTGCTTCTTCCCGGCACGCCGCGCGACACACGTCACGCCCATGACTGCGCTACGCACGGAGTAAGAACGAGCAGCCACGGATTAACACGGATTTTCACGGATGCAGAAAAGCAGACGCCGAATCCGTGTTTCATCCATGGTAAAAAAGACCGCTCAACGCTGCGGGTCGGTCTTGCTCTCGATGTAGGCGTTGACCTGTTGCTCGAGGATCTCGAGCGGCAGCGCGCCGTTCTTGAGCACCACATCGTGAAACTCGCGCTCGTCCCATTTCGCCGTGAGATCGGTTTGCGCGCGTTGACGTAGCTCCTGGATCTTGAGCATGCCGACTTTGTAGGCGCAGGCTTGTCCCGGCGAGACGATGTAGCGCTCGATCTCGGCTGTGACCTCCTTCTCGCCCATTCCTGTCTTCTCCAGCATGTAGGCGATGGCTTGTTCGCGCGGCCAGCGTTGCGCGTGAATGCCGGTATCGACGACCAATCGCACCGCGCGGAAGAGCTCGGCCTGCAATCGTCCGAGGTCGCCGAACGGATCCTTCTCGTACCAACCCGCCTCCTTCGCCAGCCACTCCGCGTAGAGCGCCCAGCCCTCCATGTAGGCGGTGAACGGCACCATCTTTCGGAACTGCGGCACGTGCTTCAGCTCCTGCGCTGTCGCGATTTGAAAATGGTGACCGGGCACCCCTTCGTGATGCGCGAGGGTCGGCATGGTCCAACGCGGCAGCTCACTCATGTCGCGCAGGTTCGCGTAGAAAATGCCCGGCCGGGTGCCGTCGAGCGCCGGCCCTTCGTAGTACGCACCCGGCGCAGTCGCTTGCTTGAATTCCGGCACCGGTCGCACTTCGACCGCCGCTTTCGGGATGGTGAGGAACACCTTCTTCGTTCCTTCGAGCGCTTCGTCGATCAGCCGCGTGTATTCCGCGAGACCGGCTTTGCGACCGTTCTCGTCGTTCGAGAATTGGAACTGGGGATCGGCGTTCAATGCCTTGATCGCATCACCGATCGACTGGCCGGCATAGCCGTTCGCATCGAGCAGCGCGCGCATCTCCCCTTCGATTCGCGCAACTTCCGACAAGCCTAACGAGTGGATCTCCGCCGGGTTCAACTTCGTCGTCGTATTCTGGTGCAGCATGTAGGCGTAGTAGGCTTCGCCGTCGGGCAGCTTCCACACGCCATCGTCCGTCGTGGTCTTCGGCTGAAGCGCGGTGAAGTAGTCGATCAGCTTGCGATAAGCGGGATAAACGCTCGCGTTGATCGCGGACTCGACCCGCTGCTGATAATCATCGCGCTTCGCGTCATCGAGCTTCGCGATCTTCGCCGTGCGCGTTTTGAAGGAGGTCGCGAGAATGTTTTCCGCCGGCGGCGTGGCGACGAATTCATTCATCTCCTTCAACACCTTCTCGACCACGAAACGCGGCGGGATGATGCCTTTTTCCTCGCGCAGCTTCAGCCCTTCGAGAACGCCATCGAACTTCTTCGGCACGGCTTCCAGTCGCTTGAGGTAGTAATCGCAATCGCGCGGCGCGAGCAGCCGATGCGTGTTCGCCATGAAGGACGGGAACTGGCTCTGCACGCCGAAGAGCTGGTTGACCGGATAGTTGTGAAACTGGAAGCGCTCGCCCTCGAGCTGCACGCTGAGGAACCAGTCGAGCACCGCGGTCGAGAGCTGCTGCGACGGGTTCTGCTTCGCGATCGGATAGGAATGCAGTTGCTCCACGTCGCGGTGCAATCGCTCGAGGCTCTTCCGCTGATGCGCGGGTGATTCGTCGTTCAGCCGGGCGTTGTGTCCGGTAATGCCGAACTGCTCGACCAGACCAATGGCGGAGAGCAGCTCCGGTTCGTCGAAGAGGAATTCGATGAAGACCTTTTCGTAAAACACGTTCAGGAACCACGGGCGAAACCAGATGGCGTTGACGGCGAAGACGGCGGCGATGAGCAGGAGGACGAGGACGATCCCGAGCAGCCATTTCAAGAGGCGCTTGAACATGGTTGAGAGAAGTCCGCCGCGTGAGCGCAGGTCAAACCGAAACTACTGCGCTTGAAGCGGCGCGGGATCGCGCGATGCGTGCAGGATGAAGCTTCCCTACTTCGAAGTCGCGGCCTTTGCGCGCCGGCCATTCGCGGGCAATCAAGCGGGCGTCTGCTTGCGCGAGAACCGGCTGCCCGATGCGCTCATGCAGGCGATCGCAGCGGAGAACAATCTCGCGGAGACCGCTTTCGTCCTTCCGCAAAATGGCGGCTACGAATTGCGTTGGTTTACGCCCGTCGCCGAGATCGATCTCTGCGGGCACGCGACGCTCGCCTCGGGGCATGTGCTCGTTAAGCATTGCGGTCTTGAGGACACAACGATTCGCTTCCATTCGCCGCGCTCCGGTGAGCTCGGCGTGACGCGCGATGGCGATCGACTCGTGCTCGATTTTCCCGTGCGACCGGTGAAGCGCTGCGAGATCAGCGATGAGTTGGTCGCTGCGCTTGGCGCGAAGCCGACGGAGCTCTACGCAGCGCGCGATTACTTCGCGGTTTTCAGCAGCGCGGCAGAAGTGCGCGCGATCAAGCCCGACTTCGCGCTGCTCAAGAATTTGCCGAACGAAGGCGTGCTCATTACCGCGCCCGGCGACGCCGGCGATTGCGATTTCGTCTCGCGCTTCTTCGTCCCGAAGCACGGGATCGACGAGGACGCGGTGACCGGTTCAACCCACTGCAATCTGATTCCGTTCTGGTCCGAGCGGCTCGGCAAAACGAAGATGCTTGCCCGTCAGACTTCCGCGCGCGGCGGCGAACTCTATTGCGAACTGCGCGGCGATCGAGTCGGCATCGGCGGCAACGCCGTGACGTTCCTGGCCGGTGAGGTCGAAGTGCCTAACGAGACCTAATCCGCCTTCTCTTCCGCCTCTTCGCCTTCGGCCACAATGTCGCCGCTGGTGAAGAGCACACCCTGCGCGATCTCGCGCCAAAGCGGCTTGGTGCGCAGAAGCCATTCGAGGTCCATGGAGAAATGTTTCATCTCCTCCTTCTGCGCGTTCTTCATGATCGCGCGTGCGCTCTTGTCCTTCTCCACCGCCATGCGCTGCTCGTACCAATTGATCGCCTCCGCTTCTTCCGTGAGCGAGGCGATCATGCGCGCGAAGGTGCGTGTTTCGCTTGGCAGCTCATCTGCCGGTTCGTGATATTGATCGAATCCCATGGCTTTAGCCTAACGACTTCATGTCGATCACGAAGCGGTACTTCACGTCACTCTTCAGCATCCGTTCGTAGGCTTCGTTGACCTGGTCCATCCGGATCATCTCGATGTCACAGACGATCCCGTGCTCCGCACAGAAATCGAGCATCTCCTGGGTCTCCGGAATTCCACCGATCAACGAACCGGCCATTTGCTTGCGGCCGCGAATCAGGCTGAAAGCACTCATTGGCAGCGGCTCAGGCGGAACGCCGACCATGGTGAGCGTGCCGTCGCGCTTCAGGCAGTCGAGATACGCGCTGATGTCGTGATTGGCCGAGACGGTGTCGAGGATGAAGTCGAAGCTGTTGGCCTGCTTCGCCATCGCGCCGGCATCTTTCGAGAGCACCACCTCATCCGCGCCCAGCCGTTTCGCGTCTTCCGTCTTGCCCGGCGAATGGGTGAAGAGCGTGACCTGCGCGCCGAACGCATGCGCGAACTTCAGGCCCATATGGCCGAGTCCGCCTAGTCCGACAATGCCGACTTTGTCCCCTTCACCGACCTCCCAATGGCGTAGCGGCGAGTAGGTCGTGATGCCTGCGCACAAGAGCGGCGCGGTGGCTGCCAAATCCAGCTTGTCCGAAACGCGCAGCACGAAATCCTGATCGACCACGATGCGCTGCGAATAACCGCCGTAGGTGTGGCCACCGGTGTGCTTATCGTCGCTGTTGTAGGTGAAAGTCGCGCCGCCTTCGCAGAATTGCTCGAGCCCATCGCGGCAATTCGGGCAGGTGCGATCCGAATCGACCATGCAACCTACCGCCGCGAGATCGCCCTCGCGGAACTTCTCCACCTCGCCGCCGACCGCGCTCACGCGACCGACGATTTCGTGACCCGGTACGCATGGATACTTGGTCGGTCCCCATTCACTGCGCGCGGTGTGTAGATCCGAGTGACAGACGCCGCAGAAAAGGATGTCGATCTGAACGTCGGTCGGCTTCGGTTCGCGGCGTTCGAGCGAAAATGGTCCGAGCGGTGAAGTCGCGGATTTGGCGGCGTAAGCTTTGGTCTGATGCATAGATTGCTAACCCATTCGTTCGGCGCGCAGGCGAAAGACGCAAGCGTCTTTCAGCGCACGTAACTCGCGCCATTGATGTCGATGACCGCGCCGGTCGTCGCCGCCGGCGCATGCAGCGCGAGATAGGTGATGACGTTGGCCACTTCCTCCGCCGTGTTCACCCGACCGAGCGGAATGTCCCGGATGATCGCCTCACCGCCGCGGCTGCTGAGATAATCCTCGGCCATTCCAGTCATCGTGAAACCCGGGGTGACGGCCCACGCATAAATCTCTTCCCCGGCGAAACCGCGCGCGATGCTTTTCGTCATCCCGATCATCCCCGCCTTCGACGCGGCGTAATGCCAGTGCTCGGGCGAATCGCCGCGATACGCGGCGCGGCTCGAGACGTTCACGATTCGACCGCCGCCGGCACGCGAACGAAAATGCGAGACCGCGAGCCGGCAAAGATCCGCCGCCGCCTGCAGATTGATCTGCATCGTGCGATGCCAGCGTTCCTGCCAAACCTCCGTGCTCTCGCCGACCGAGGCCGGCTCGTAGATGCCGGCGTTGTTGATCAGCACATCGATGCGGCCGTCGAGTCGATCGAGCGCATCGCTCCACAGCTTCTCCGCCGCGGCCGGCTGCAACAGATCTGCGCCGAGTTGCTCATCGCCGTTCGCCCGCGAGCCGTGACCGATGACGCGCGCGCCCGCAGCTTTAAGTTGATCGCGCGCCGCCGCGCCGATGCCGCGCGTGCTGCCAGTAAGAAGAACGTGCGTCATTTCCGCTCCGTCTCCTTCAGCAACTTCACCAGCTCGTCCTTCCAGAGATTCGCGATGGTGTGGCTGCCGTGGCCGCGCGTTTTGTCGCTCAACGGGATCACGATCGCGCGGCCGTGCGGCACGCGCTTGATCTCGCGCTCGAGAATCCCGAGCTCCGGAGGATTGATCAGATCGTCCGCGGAATTGATCGCCAGCAGCGGCGCTTTGATTTTCTCCA
>JALZAD010000308.1 GCA_030948555.1 Verrucomicrobiota bacterium
ATGCTGTGTGCGCCGTTGATGTCGTCGGGTTGCAACGTGTCGATGTTACTGATCGTCGAGTTCATGATCGCGATTACGGTTTGCTTCGCTTCGTCTGGATGATCGAGCCCGAGCGAATGGCCGAACTCGTGGATCGCCACGCGATGGAAGTCTTCTGCTGTCTGCAACCGTCCACGGTAAGAATCCCACGTGATCGCATCATTAAACGCAGTGTCTGTCTCGGTGATGATTGAGCCGCGAACCGAGATCAGCGTGACAGCGAGAACGCGGCTGCCGAACGCATCGCCGTAGACGGTGCTCGAGAAAAACGCGGAGCAATCGCTGTCTCCACCGGCCGGCGGCAGCGGCGACGCGAGCCGCCATGAAAACTGCATGTGCGTGAGGTAGTTGTTCCACAGCCGGAGCGCGTCGGCTGCGGATTCGTCGAACGAGTGAAAGCCGTCCTGCAAGATCGATCCGCCTAACGAGAGGTGGATGAGGACGGTGCGGTTGAAAGTCCAATGATCGCCGCTGGCCTTGAAGGCGAAAGTCGCGCGCGGCGCGACCAGGACGAAGATGAAAACGAGCAGGCGCGCCAGCCTGCCAAACCATTTCCCGCTGTTCACGTGAAACGTTATGCCGCTGCCGGGGAACTCACAAGTCGCAGCCGAAATTTTCCGTCGAACCGGCCACGGTTGAACTGACGACAGCAAGCCAGGCAAGCGACCGCGCGGCGGATGCGACGCGCGCGAGGAAAGTCGCGTGCGCATCGCGGGCAGCGATACAGGTAAGGCCGCGCGCGGCGTTGCACCGGAAAGGGAAGGGAATGGCAACGCGTTTCGCCCGCGATCCCGAGATCGGCGCACGCATTCTTCCAAGCGGAGCCGTGCGCCTGAACGCGACGACGACCGCCGCGCGATTGCGCGAGCAGGTGCGCGAGCTCATGCAGGAATGTCCGCTCGATCTCGGCTTCGCCATGCGCACCAAGCCGCGGGTTCAAAGTGATCAGGCGCCGGCGATAATCCGCGCGGCCGGCGGCGCTGCGCAAACGGCTGCTCCATTCCACGCGGACTTCGCTCGCGATCGTCGCGCCTAACGAGTGCAAGAGCTGCTGCGCACGCTGCTCGAGCGACGGATCGCGGCCGCGCTTTTCCGCCACAATAACGGGTGGCGCGACAGGCGAAGCGGAAGAGAAAAGGTCGAGCTGCTTATACAACAGCATAGTGGGCCGGCGCGGTGCGACTCACTCTTTGGAGGCGCTGCAGCGTGCGTGCGATTGCGACGCCAGCGGCCTCGATTTCGTCAGCGGTCGTTTGTCGGCCTAAGGAGAACCGGATCGCGGAGCGCGCGATCTCTGGCGACGCGCCCATCGCGAGTAGAACATGCGAGGCAACAACGGAACCAACCATGCAGGCCGATCCGCTGGAGGCGCAGACACCTTCCAGGTCGAGCGCCATCAGGATCGTCTCTGAATCGAGCCCAGGAAAACTGACGTTGAGTGTGTTCGCAATGCGATGAGCGGGATCGCCGTTCTGCTGCGCTCCTCCAACTGCTGCTTCGATGTTGTTCCAGAGTTTGTCACGCAACTCAGCTTCGCGCTGTCCCTCGCCGTTGATCGCGCTGGTTGCCCATTCCGCGGCGGCGGCCATCCCCGCGATGGCGGCGACGTTCTCGGTCCCCGGCCGGCGCTCGTTTTCGTGTGCGCCGCCAAACTGAATCGAGCTAATCGGCACACCTGCGCGAAGGAACAGCAGACCTGCGCCTTTTGGTCCGTAAAATTTATGCGCGGCGAAACTCGCCGCGTCGACTAACGAGAGGTCGATCTCGTCCTTCCCGAACGCCTGGACCATGTCGCTATGCAACAACACACCGCGCGCGCGGCAAACATTTGAGATCTCCGCTAGTGGCTGCCTCACACCCGTTTCGTTGTTCGCCGCCATCACGGAAGCCAGCGTTGTGTCCGGCCGGATCTTCGCCGCGAGCTCGTCAGGATCGATGCGACCGCCAACGTCAACGGCCAGAAACGTCACCTCGAATCCTTCGTTCTTCTGCAGCTGTTCGAACGCATGCAGGACCGCATGATGTTCCGTCGCGCTCGTAATCAGATGCCGGCCGCGCGAGCGATGTGCGCGAGCGAGT
>JALZAD010000321.1 GCA_030948555.1 Verrucomicrobiota bacterium
GCGGCGGTCACTCCGCCGAGCGGCGGCAAGAAGCCGAAGCCCGCAAAAAAGGGAGACGCGGCCGAGGCAAACCGGAAGTACGCCGGGTATCAGGTGCGCGTTTATTACAACGATCAGCTGCAGGACGTGCGCGCCGAGCCGACCAAGCTCCTGAACCTTTTCCCGCCGCCGCTCACCGTCACCGCCGGTCAGCAGTAATGCAGCTGCTCATCGTCCACTACGACGCTGAGGTCGGCGAGCAGCTCGTGCAGATGGTGAAGGAATATACCGAGCACCATTGCGGTTTTGCGCCGAGCGACGCGAAGGCCATGGACTGGGCGAGGGGAGTGACGCGCTGCTCGCTCCTCATCACGCAACTGCGCGGCGAGAAAGTGGATGGCCTCTCGTTAGGCGGATCGCTGAGCGACGTTTTTCCCGGGTTGCAGACGATGTTTCTTCCCGCGTATTCCGCGGAGGAGCAGCGCATCGAGCTGACCAACACGAAAGTCTTTCCCGAGCCGATCGACGGCGAACGCCTGCTGAACGCGATCGCGCGCGCCGAGGAACAACGGCAGACGGGCATGGATTTGTTTCACGCGCTCGACGTCTTGCAGATGTGTTGCCTGAGCCGGCGCGACGGCGCGTTGCAGTTCGTGAAAGGCTCGCAGACCGCCCTCGTTTTCCTGAAGGCGGGCAACATCGTGCACGCAGAACGCGGTGCGACGCGTGACGCCGAGGCGCTCTACGAACTCGCCGCGTGGGAGGCGATCGAGTTCGCCTACGATCAATATGTCCGCGCACCGGCCGAGACGATCAGCGGCCCGTGGAATGAACTCCTCGTCGCCGCGGTCGCCCGGCGAAAAAGCCAATCTGTCGGTGCGACGCCCAGCACACCCGCGGCCGCGCCGAAACCCCCGGAGACAACAACCGCGAAACCGCGCTGGGGAATCTTCGGCCGCTGAGCGCCTAACGAGCGACTCTCGCCGTCCTGTCATCCTGAGGCTGGCGAAGCGCGCCGAAGGACCCCGCACAGGTTCCTTAAACCATCTTCGATCACTCGTTAGCCAAGCACCTTGTGCGAGGTCCTTCGCCGTCTCCGCGGCTCAGGATGACATGCTGCCTCCGCTCACCGAGTGACGGTTGCGCTCGAACCACATGCGCTATTGTAGCGCCCGAATGAGACGCCTGCTCGTGGCCGGAGTTGCGATCGTGCTCGCCACGAGCGCGCGGGCGCAGATCCAGGTAGACCTCAAATTCAAGCGCGTGCAGTACATCGCTTACGAGCCCATCGTCGCGACCGTGGAGATCACCAACCTCGCCGGGCGCGACATCGAGTTGCACGACGCGGGCGGCGAACGCTGGTTCGGCTTCGAGATCACGGCGGACGAAGGCCGTTTTCTCGAGCGCTTGAACTCCGAGCCCGAGCCGCCGTTGCGCATCGAATCCGGCAAGACGGTGAGCCGGAAGGTGAACCTCACGCCGCTCTTTCCGATCCACGATCTCGGCCCCTACCACGCGAAAGCGAACCTCTACTTCGCCGACCTCGACAAGTTCTTCTACTCGCCCGCGAAAGTGTTCCAGGTCGTCGACGTTCGCCCGTTCTGGCAGCGCACGGTCGGCGTGCCGCAAGGCGAACGCGGTGCTGGCGAACCGCGCACCTACTCGCTCATGTCGAACCGATTCCCTGATCACACCAGCCTCTACGTCCGCATCGAGGACAAGTCGTCCGGCGCGGTTTACAACACCTTCTCGCTCGGCCGCTCCATCGCTTTCGACGAGCCGCAGGCCGAGATCGACGTCGCGAATCGCCTGCATGTCCTGCATTGCGCCGCGCCGCGCACCTGGTCGTATGCGCGCATCGGGCCCAACGGCGAGCTGCTTTCCCATTCCACCATTCTCGAAACAAAAACGCGCCCCCGACTGCGGCGCACAGCGGATGGCGCAGTGAACGTCAACGGCGGCATGGTTGACGCTCCTGTGCCTTCGAAATCAACTCCGAAACTCTCCGATCGGCCGCCTTCTCAGGATGATTAATCCGTTCACCCATTCACGATTTCTACGACTCGCGTTTGCGGTCGCGTTCGCAGCGTTCTTCGCGAGCGACGCCTCGGCGCAAAATCGCACCATCGTGATCGATGCCGGCCACGGTGGCTTCGATCGCGGCGGCGTTCCGCATCAGCGTATCGGCGAAAAGGGACTGACCCTCGACGTGGCGCAGCGTCTCGCCGGGGTCCTCCGCGCGAACGGTTATCACGTGATTCTGACGCGGAACAGCGACGTCTTCATTCCGCTCGGACAACGCGTCGCGATCGCGAATTCATACAAAAACGCGACGTTCGTTTCGATCCACTTCAACTCCGCCTCACGCCCCGGCGCGAACGGCATTGAGACCTACTACTACCGCAGCGATGCGGCGGCGCTCGCCACCCGAATCCATCGCAACGTCGTCTCCATTTCGCCTTCGGAGAATCGCGGGATTCGTCGCCGCGGGTACTTCGTTTTGCGCCGCGCCGCGATCCCGGCCGTGCTCGTGGAATGCGGCTTTCTCACCAACCCGACGGAAGGCAGCTACGCGCAGAATGCGCAGTACCGGCAGCGCCTGGCGGAACAAATCGCCCGCGGCATTCGCGGCGAATCCTCGCCCTTGACCAAGCCATTGACCCGCGGCTCGAGCTCGTCCTCGGAAGTGCTACCGCAGACAATCAGCGGGCCGGATTTTGTACGCGCAACGCCGCGCGCGCGCGCTGTTTCGCGACATCACGGGAAGGCCTCGCGGCATCACAAGAGCAGCTCGTCGCGCCACAAGAAATCATCCAGCTCCAAGAAAAAGAAGAGCACGAAAAAGAAGAAGAAACACTCCTCGGCCTAATGGACGCGCCCGTCCTCAGCGTCGCCGAAATGCGCGCCGCGGAACAGGCGGCTTTTGC
>JALZAD010000332.1 GCA_030948555.1 Verrucomicrobiota bacterium
GCAGATTGCCTAACGAGTTAGCAAGGTCGCCGTTGTAACGCGTGATCAGTCGCTCCTCGGAGAAATCGCTATCTCGTCCGGTCGCGATGTCCGCCATCAAGTAGTAGCGCAACGCGTCGACGCCGTATTGATCCGCCAATGCATCGGGATCGATCACGTTGCCTAACGACTTGCTCATCTTCGCCCCGGAGATGTTCCACCAGCCGTGGACGAGCAGCGGCGCGATCTCGTCATCCGCGAAGCCGAGCGCGTGCAACATGATCGGCCAGTAGATGCCGTGCGCCGGCACCATGATGTCCTTGCCGATGATGTGCACCGCGGGCCAGACCTCGCGGAACTCTGCCGGTTGCTCAGCCATCGTCGTGCGGCTCGGATCGTAGCCGGCGAAGCTGATGTAGTTCGTGAGCGCGTCGAACCAGACATAGGTGACAAAGTTCGGATCAAAAGGAAACTCGATGCCCCAATCGAGGCGCGACTTCGGCCGCGAGATGCAGAGGTCGCCGGCGATTTTCTCGACTGCGTTGCGTAGCTCGCTGCGGCGAAAATCCGGCGTGAGGAGGTCGGCGCGTTTGTCGATCAACGCGAGCAGCCAGTCGCGGTGTTGTGCGAGCTGGAAGTAGTAATTCTCTTCTTCGCGATACTCGACCTGCCCCCACTCTTCGCCGAATTCCCCGGCGTCGTTCCGTTCCTTGTCGGTCAGGAATTGCTCCTGCCGCACGGAGTAGTAACCGGCCTGCTTGTCCTTGTAGATTTTCCCCTCGTCCCAGAGCCGCTGCAGCATCCCGCGAACGCATTGCTTGTGGACCTCTTCGGTTGTCGCCGCCCAAACGTCGTAGCTGATGCCGAGCTTCCGCCACAGGGCGAGAAATTGCTCGGTGATCCGCCCGACGAACTCCTGCGGCGAAACACCTTCTTTCGCTGCGGATTGCTGCACCTTCTGCCCGTGCTGATCGACGCCGATGAGCAGTTGCACAGGATGGCCGATGAAGCGCTGATAGCGCGCGATCACATCCGCGAGCACCTTCTCGTAGGCGTGACCGATGTGCGGTGAGCCATTGGTGTAATCAATCGCGGTCGTGATGTAGAAACGCTTCGGCATCGAGGCGAGAGGTTCGAAGAATGACGCTGCAAACGCAACCAACTGGAGCAGGGCGCGAATGATCTCGCGGTGGATGTCGTTCGCCGCGGCGCTCGTCCTCGCGGCGTGCGGACGCGCTCAAGTTCGCGAGCGCCCAGGATCGCGCGTCGTCCTCACCCCGCCGCCGCTTCCCACTCCACGGATCAACGGGCCGAAGATCTACGGCGCGCGACCCCATGCGCCATTCCTCTTCCAGATTGCCGCGACGGGCGAGCGGCCGATGCGTTTCGCGGCGAACGATCTGCCGCCCGGCCTCTCGTTAGACGGGGAGAGCGGCCAGATCACCGGCGCTGTCGCGGAACGCGGGCGGCACGTGGTGAAGTTGCGCGCGGAGAACGCGCACGGTGCGGCCGAGCGACCGCTCACGATTGTCATCGGCGAGGAGATTGCGCTCACGCCCGCGATGGGCTGGAACAGCTGGAACGTGTGGGGCGGCGGCGTGACGCAGGCGCGGGTCGAAGCAGCGGCGCGGGCACTGGTCGCGAGCGGGCTGCGCGATCACGGTTGGAGCTACATCAACATCGATGACGGCTGGCAGGGAAAGCGCGGCGGGTCGTTCAACGCCATCCAGCCAAATGCGAAGTTTCCCGAGATGGGCGCGCTCGCGAATGAAGTGCACTCGTTAGGCCTGAAGCTAGGCATCTACTCGTCGCCCTGGCGCACGACTTTTAACTACAACATCGGCTCTTACGCGGACGCGGCCGACGGCCGATACAACTGGATCGAGAGCGGTTCGCACAACGAGTTCTTTCACTTCCGCTTTGCGCCGGATGGCTCATGGATCTCGCGGCAGAAGTGGCTGAGCCGCCTAAGTAAGTGGCAGCAGAAGAGGAACCGGGCGCGGATCACGCGCGAGCTGCGGAGCTTTGGCGAACATTCATTCGTTAGGCAGGATGTCGCGCAATGGGCTGAGTGGGGCGTCGATTACCTGAAGTATGACTGGGTCCCGGTGGACGTCGCACACACCGCGGAGATGCACGATGCGCTCACGCGCTGCGGCCGCGACATTGTCTACAGCGTCTCGAACAACACTCCGCCAAACGACGCCGCGCAGATCGCGCCACTCGTGAACTCGTGGCGAACTTCGAGCGATGTGATGGACAACTGGGAAGACGCTAGCGGAGTCGGCTTCACGCGTGGTGCGTGGGCGAAGTTCCAGCAACCCGGCCACTTCAACGACCCCGACATGCTTGTGCTCGGCGAAGTCGGCTGGGGTCAACCGCGCCCGACGAAACTCACCGGCGACGAGCAGTACACGCACATGAGCCTCTGGTGTTTGCTCGGCGGGCCGCTCCTGCTCGGCTGCGATCTCGAGAAGCTCGATCCATTCACGCTCGGCCTGCTCACGAACGACGAAGTGCTCGAGATCAATCAAGACTCGTTAGGCAAGCAGGCCCTGCGCATTGCCGGCACGCGCACGACCGACGTATTCGCGAAGCCGCTCGAAGACGGCTCATGGGCAGTAGGCCTCTTTAATCGCGGCGCGAGCACCGCGCGCGTTGCGGTCAATTGGAAGAACTTCGGAGGCGCAGGGTCGTACATGGTGCGTGATCTTTGGAGACAACAAGATCTCGGGATTCAAGCCGCACGCTTCGAGTCTGAAGT
>JALZAD010000347.1 GCA_030948555.1 Verrucomicrobiota bacterium
AACGGCAAAGATGTCTCTGCGATGGAAGGCGACGAGCTCGCGGCGATTCGAAACCGGGAGATCGGCTTCGTTTTCCAGACGTTCAATCTTCTCCCCCGCTCCACCAGTCTGCGGAATGTGGAGCTGCCATTGATTTACGCCGGGATTGATCCGGAACTTCGGGCGGAACGCGCCGCCGATGCCTTGCGTAGCGTCGGCCTGGGCGAGCGCCTTCATCATAAGCCTAACGAGTTATCCGGCGGTCAACGGCAACGCGTCGCGATCGCTCGTGCGCTGGTCAATAATCCATCCATCATCCTCGCGGACGAGCCGACCGGGAACCTCGATTCCAAGACCGGCGAGGAAATCATGGCGCTGCTCGAGAGCCTTTATCAGCAGGGCAACACGATCATTCTCGTCACGCACGAACCCGACATCGCGCGCCACGCGCGGCGCACCGTATTCCTGCGCGATGGGCTGATCGAAAGCGATGACATCGTGGAATTCGCGAAGGACGAATCGCTCCTCTACACGGAATGAAACGGCTGATCTACGAGGTCACGGAAAGCTGGAAGATCGCGCTCGCGCAGATGCTTTCGAACAAGACGCGGTCGATGCTGACTGCGCTCGGCGTGATCATCGGGATTGTCGCCGTCACGTTAATGGGCACGGCGATCAGCGGGATCTCGACCGGGTTCGACAAGAGCATGTCCATCCTCGGCGATGACGTGCTTTACGTGAGCCAGTTTCCATGGGCGCGGGTGAACGACTGGTGGAATTACCGCGACCGGCGCGAGATCAAAACCGAATACGCGGAGACGTTGAATCGCATGATCGCGGCGACGCCGAATTCGAACCTGCTCATCGCGGTGCCGACTTCGACTGTGACCCGCAGCGTGAAACGAGCGGACAATCAGGTCAGCGGCATTTTGATCCAGGGGACCACGGCTGATTATCCAATCGTCTCCGTCGTCGATATTACCGACGGCCGTTTCTTCAACGACCTGGAGACGAAAGGCGCGGCTAACGTTTGCCTCCTCGGCTACGACGTGGCGGACGCGCTCTTCCCTTCTGAGAGCCCGGTGGGAAAAGAAGTGCTGATTGGCAGCCAACAGTTTCGTGTTCTCGGCGTCGGTGCGCGGCAGGGTTCGTTCCTGGGACTCTTCAGCTTGGATTCGATCGTGATGGTACCGCTTCCCGCTTTTAGGCGTTACTTCAGCGCAAAAAGTGAGTCGGACGTGCGCGTGAAAGTTCGCGACAAAACCCACCTTGCCGACGCCAAAGATGAGTTGACTGGCCTGATGCGCCGGGTCCGTGCGTTGCCGCCGGAGAAGAAGGACGACTTCAACATCAACGAGCAACAAGCGTTCAAGAGCACGCTCGATCCGGTCAAAAACTCCATCGCGATCGCGGGGCTGTTCATCACCGGTTTGTCGCTGTTCGTCGGCGCAATCGGGATCATGAACATCACCTTCGTGAGCGTGAAGGAGCGCACGAAAGAGATCGGCACGCGCAAGGCGCTCGGGGCGCGGCGCCGCACCATCCTGCTGCAGTTCCTCATCGAGTCGACCGCGCTTTGCATCGCGGGCGGATTGGTCGGTTTGGTCTTTGCGTTCCTGATGTGCTTCGGGATCGGCAAAGCCTTCCCGAGTTTCCCGGTGCAGTTCTCCGTCGGGCTCGTGCTCATCGGGATGATTGTTTCCATTTTAACCGGGCTCATCTCGGGCTTCGCGCCTGCGTGGTCAGCGTCGCGTCTCGATCCCGTAACGGCGCTCCGTTACGAGTAGCGCATGCAATTCCGCGAAACACTTTCGATGGCGTTGCAGTCGTTAGGCGCGAACAAGCTTCGCTCCGCCCTGACCATGATCGGGATCACGATCGGCGTGTTCTCGGTCATCTCCGTGATGACGGCGATCGGCGCGCTGCAGACCTCGATCGAGAGTGGAATCAGTTTTCTCGGATCGAATATTTTCCAGTTTGCGAAGTATCCGGTGAGTGGCGGACAAGGCGGGCGCAACGCGCAGAAGTACGAGAACCGGCGCAACATCAGCTACGCCCAGGCGCTGCGTTACCAGATGCTGATGGACGGCATCGCACGCGAGGTTTGCCTCAAGGTTTTCGACTTCAAAGGGCAGGCGGTTTACAACGGCGAGAAGACGCCGCCGGCCTTAAACCTGGCCGGTTCTAACAAGGGATTTCTCGCGGCGAATTCCTACACGCTCGCCTACGGACGGAACATCACCGACGAAGATGTCGACCTCGCCCGGAGCGTCGTAATGATCGGGAAGAACGTGGAAAAGCGTTTGTTTCCGCACGAGTCGCCGCTCGGAAAAGTCATCAAACTCAGCGGACATCCCGTCACCGTCATCGGCGTCTTGGCCGAGAAAGGTTCGGCCTTCGGCCAAAGCCAGGACGACATCTGCGTCATCCCGATCACGCGCTTCTTTGAGAACTTCGGCTCCGCGAAAAGGACGATCAACATCGCCACGCAATCGTTCTCGAATGAGACCTACAATCGAACGCTCGACCGCGCGATCGGTGCGATGCGGATCGCGCGCAGCTTGAAGCCGAACCAGCGTGACGACTTTGAGATTTACTCGAACGATTCTCTGAAGAGCGCGTTCGCTTCTGTCGCGGACGTGGTGCGCATCGGAGCCTTCGTCATCAGCCTCATCGCACTCGTCGCGGCCGGCGTCGGCATCATGAACATCATGCTCGTGAGCGTGACCGAACGGACGAAGGAGATCGGAATTCGTAAATCGATCGGCGCGCGAAGCCGGGATATTCTCCGGCAGTTTTTGACCGAAGCTGTCGTGATCTCCGAGACGGGCGGGCTGCTTGGAATTATTCTCGGCGTGGTCGGCGGAAACCTGCTCGCGATGTGGTTGAAGGCGGACCTGATTTTCCCGTTTGGCTGGGCCATAGCAGGCTTGGTCGTCTGCTCCGCGATCGGAATTGGCTTCGGGTTTTACCCCGCCTACCGCGCGGCTTCCCTCGATCCTATCGAAGCGCTGCGATTCGAGTAGCGCGCAAGGCCGACAAAAGGGTAGCAATTGAGGCAGGCGAAGTGCGGCTGCGTTTTTACGTCTTGGAGGCGGAGAGGCGTTTCTCCTATCCTAGTTTTTGTAGTCGCTCTCATTTGTGCTCCCCCCTACCGGAAATCCTGCTCGGACAGCAGGGCATATCCTCCTTGTCGAGGAATATGCCGCGCTCGGTGCTGCCTTCGGCGCGCTGCTGCGGGACGCCGCCAGGAGTCATCAGGTCCATATCTTTCGCTCGTTCGCTGAAGCGGAGAACGCCGCCGGTGAACTGAGGCCCGAGCTGCTCGTCTTCGACATCGATCCGCCGCAGCCCGGCACGATCGCCGCGCTCAAGCGTCTCAAAACAACTCTGCCGGATCTGCGCGTCATCGTGATCGCAGCGGAGGACGCGCTCCACGTAACGGCCGAGCCAAATGGCCCTCGAGCGTTGCGATTCGTGAAGAAGCCTTTCCCGGTCGGCGAATTCGAGGCGCTGGTGCAAAGCTTGATCACGCCCGATCGCGGCGGCACCGCTGCGACCCTGCGCGATCTGAAGCTGGTCGATCTGCTCGCGCTGCAGGCGCTCTCCCGGGCGCGATGCGTTCTCCAGGTCGACGCCGCGGACGATCGCTCCGGTGAAATCCATTTCGTTGATGGACGAATCACCCACGCGGTCGGCGCCGGCGAAACCGGCGCAGCGGCGTTGCGAAAGATTGTGCGCTGGCGAACACCGCGTCTGCGCGAGCTCGAGGTGCGCGGCAACGCGCCGCGGACAATCAACGCCCGCTGGCAACCGCTCATGATCGAAGCGCTTCGTGCCGCGCGCGAATCTGCCCAGCTGACCCGCGCCGAACCAGAGCCGCCGCCGCCACAACCGCCCGCGCCGCCGGCTGAGCCAAGAAGCAAGATCCTCGTGATCGACGACACGGAGCTTCTGCTGGTTTTCGTCGAGGAGGTGTTGTCGACCGCAGATCTCAATCTGCAAATCCTGACCGCCTCTTCTGGATTCGAGGGCGTGACGAAAGCGGCCGCAGAAAGCCCCGAACTGATCCTGCTCGATTACAGCTTGCCCGACATCACTGGCGGCGAGGTTTGCCGGCGACTGTTGCTCGATGAGAAAACCGCGCGGCTCCCGGTGATCATGATGTCCGGGCATGTGCCCGAGATGCTCGCGGTGGCTGACCGCTACGAGAACGTGGTCGCGTCGATCCCGAAGCCGTTCCTTTCGACGGCTCTCATCGAGCTGGTAACGCGCACACGCGCAGACTTGCCAAAGCTTCTTGAGCGCGCGCGAAAAAAAAAACCTCCTGAGAAGAAAGCTGCGGCAACGTCGCCCGCGAAACCGGCAGCGACGAACTCACTTAAACGTCGCAATGGCGAAATACCTGTAGCGAAGCCGCCGCCTGCGGAGCCCGTCGCCACAGAGGTTGCGCCTAAGCCCGAACTAATCAGCGAACCGGCGGCGACGATCGAAGCCGTGCCAGCGCCGCCGCCCGCGGAAGCGCGCACGTCCGCTCCTCCAGCGGATCTCGTTAAGCAAACGCCAGCGCCATCCGCTTCGATCTTTGGCTTCACGCCGGCACAGATACACGCGGCAACGAAGAACGCGGTCGTCCTGACCCTGCCGCTCGAAGTCGTTGCGATGCAGTTCTCCCCTGCCCTGCAGATGCGTGCGATTCGCGCGCGGCCGATTTCGAGCGTCGTTTCAATCCACGTCTTGCCCGAGTCGATGGCCACTGGCGTGATCCCCGAAGCCGTGTTTGAACTCGCACGGGTGAACCTCGACGCGCTCGGCCGTATCGACACCGTGCGCCTCGCGCCGACTACTCAAGCGCGACCCTCGGTCATCTCACCGATTGCACTTCCTCTTGCCGGGATCAGCATTCTCGCTGCAAGCGGTGGCCCCGCGATGGAGTTGATTCCCGCACCCGCGTCGCCGTTGCGCATGCATCTGACGGCGCTCTTCGAGCTTGTAGGCGTGGAGCTTTCCCCCGGCTTCCGGGTTGCTCATCTCGTAATGAAATGGCGTGGCGGCAAGATGCGCCTCACTCGAGCCGGCACGAACGAATGCGCCGGCGTGATCTTCGAAAGCGCGCAGCTCCTGCTCGATCGGTCCGCGCAAATCGCCGAGATCCTGCTCGACGCCGTCGCCTAACGAGTGCTAGGCGCTCTTGCGATCGGCGAGGAATTCTTCCAGGTCCTCGACCCCGAAATCCGCCAGGACATCGCCGTCCCAATCGAGTGTCGGTGTTTTCGTCTGGCCCGAGATGCTCTGCAACTTCTCCATCCCCGCGGCGTCGCTCCGCACGTCGACCTTGGTGTACTCGATCCCCTTGCCATCGAGATAATCCAAAGCCGCCTTGCAATAAGGGCAGCCCATTTTCACGTAGAGAGTCGGCGTCATGCCTTCTATACGTGCGCCGATTGCGACGCGGCTGCTAGTTCAGGCCAAGTGCGCGGAACGTCTCGTCGACGTGGCGGAAGTGGACCTCGAGCGAGCAAAGCGCGTCGATCTGCTCCGGGGACAACTTCTCCGTGATCGCCGGCTCGTCTTTTGCGTTCTCGGCGAACGACCGGTCGCCTTTCCATGTTCGCATCGCGGCGCGTTGCACCGCCTCGTAAGCCGTCTTGCGTTCCGCGCCCGCGCTGGTCAACGCGAGGAGGATCGACTGGCTGAAGTAGAGGCCCTTCGTTCGTTCCAGGTTGGCCTTCATGTTTTCGGGGTAAACCTGCAGCCCGGCGACGAGCTCACGCAATTTCGTCAGCATGTAATCGAGGAGAACGCAGCCGTCGGGGAGGATGATTCGCTCCGCGCTGGAATGGCTGATGTCGCGCTCGTGCCAGAGCGCCACATTCTCCAGCGCCGTCACGGCGTGCCCGCGGATGACGCGCGCGAGACCGCTCAGCCGCTCGCCGGTGATCGGGTTGCGCTTGTGCGGCATGGCGGAGCTGCCCTTCTGGCC
>JALZAD010000383.1 GCA_030948555.1 Verrucomicrobiota bacterium
GATCACGGCCGAAGGACCGGGCGCGCTCCTCTTCGCCGGCTACTTCGACCAAACCGACATCTTCTTCAAGATGTCCCGCGCTTTGAGCAGCGACACTTCACCTTTGGATGAATTCACGAAGGCCCGCGCGAAGTTCAGCACGGTGAGCCAGAACTATTAAGGCAGGCGCGTGCCTGTCCTCGTGCGTTTGAAGCGGGCCGTCATTCTCGTCGGTTAGGTTCGCGTGCTGCGGTCCAATCCCGCGGCAATGCGAGCAGCTGAAACCGGCTGCGGCGCATGGCGTGTGGTGGCGCCAATCGAGCGTCGGATGGACTCGGCTGGTCGCGCTGCGACCTCCGTGCGAGCTGCAACTCGCAGAAGCGCGAGACGCGGGCAATGGTGTTACAATTTGCAATCCTCACCTGAATGACGAGTGCTGGCGCTGTCGCCGAAGATGCTGAAGTGCAGGTGCACTCGTTCGTGCGCCAACGCCACGCAGGTCGTACTTCCGATGTATCGAGAACTGGAGACGGGGCGCTTCAAATTGCACGCCCGGCTTGAGAACACGTGCCGCAGCGATGTTCGGCCGACCGACGAAACCGCACCTTTCAAGGAAAAAGATGGTGCGCGATACAGGGTTCGAACCTGTGACCCCTACCGTGTCAAGGTAGTGCTCTACCACTGAGCTAACCGCGCCCGAAAGCGAGGCAGACTATGCTGCGCCGGTTGGTGCTTGGCAAGTTGGCGGGCTGAGTGTGGCGCATTAAGCTGGACGGAGTGAAGCGCGTCGCCTTTGTGCTCGGTCTGTTGGTGGTTGTCGGCTTCGGCTCCGTCTACGCCGCCCGCTGGCAGATTGTGAATGCCGCGATTCGTCGGGAGTTCCGCAACGTTCCGCGGATCAGCACGGCGGAGCTCGCGAACTGGCTCAATGACACGTCGCGCGCGGCGCCGCTCTTGCTCGATACCCGCACCCGCGCCGAGTACGAGGTGAGTCATCTACCGGGCGCGGTGTATGCCGGGATGGATGCTGATTACATCCTGCCGGACGAACCACGAGATCGACCGATCGTGACCTATTGTTCCGTCGGATATCGCTCCGCGAAGTTTGCGCGGCAGCTACAGTCGATCGGCTACACCAATGTGCGGAACCTCGAGGGTTCGATCTTTAAGTGGGCGAATGAAGAACGCCCGGTTCTTCGTGACGGAAACCTGGTGACCGAGGTCCATCCTTACAACAGCACGTGGGGCTTGTTGCTGGCGAAGAAGTATCGAGCCCGTGTAGGGTCTCACGATTGATGGAACCACGCCTGATCACGCGCTCCGACGAGCCGCTCAACCTCGAGATGCCGTTCGCGACGCTGAACGACTTCGTCACGCCTAACGAGTCGTTCTACGTCCGCTGTCATTTCCCCATTCCGGAGATCGATCCCGCAACCTGGCGGCTGACGATCGAAGGTGTGGTGGGGGCGCCGCTCGAGCTAACCCTCGACGCACTGCGTGAGCTGGCGGCGCATACCGTAACCGCAACAATGGAGTGCGCAGGGAACGGCCGCTCGCATCTTGTGCCGAAGGTAAAAGGCGTGGCGTGGGACATCGGCGCTGTTGGGAATGCGGAGTGGCGCGGTGTCTGGTTGCGCGACGTGCTTGCGCGCGCCGGCGTGAAGAACGGCGCAACTGAAGTGATCCTGGAAGGAGCTGATCGCGGCGCGATCAAGGAACCGCCGCGACCGCCTAACGAGATCAATTACGCGCGCAGTATTCCGTTGGCCAAAGCGAAGCAGGATGTACTGCTCGCGTTCGAGATGAATGGCTCGCCGCTCACGCCTGAACATGGCTTTCCCCTGCGCGCGGTGGTGCCGGGATGGTTCGGCATGGCGTCGGTAAAATGGCTTCAGCGCATCATCGTCAGCGAGACGCCGTTCAACGGCTACTACCAGTCGATCGATTACACCTATTGGGAAGAACGCGACGGTCTGCCTGAGTTGAAGCCGCTTCGTGAGATGCAGGTCAAAGCGCAGATCGCACGGCCGCAGATCAATGAAGTGATCGCGGGCGGGACGAAGTATCGCGTTCATGGTGCGGCGTGGGCTGCGGAAGACGCGGTCTCAAAAGTGGAGATCAGCGTTGATGGAGGATCGACGTGGGAGCACGCGGTCTTATCTGACGATGCGATGCAGTATGCGTGGCGGTTTTGGCACTTCGATTGGGACGTTCCGAAAGAAGCCGGAAAGCACACCCTCCTCGCGCGCGCGACGGACGCCGGCGGACGGACGCAGCCCCGGCAGCGTGTCGCTGAGTACGGCACCTACATGGTGAATCACCTGTTGCCGATCGAAGTCGAGATTCGTTGAACCGCGCGCGCGGCGACCTCGAGCGGGCGGAGAAGTTGGCGGAGGAAGCTCTCGATCGGTTCCGTCCCGCCGATAAACAACAAGAGACTTACCTGAGACAGGTCGTTGGCTTCGCTGGATACAAGCTCGCGCTCAGCAAAAATG
>JALZAD010000386.1 GCA_030948555.1 Verrucomicrobiota bacterium
TTACCGCATTCCAGCAAGGCGCGCCTTCCGGAGAAGGACTCGGCCTCGGCCTCGCCATCTGCAGGGCGGTCGTCGAGATGCATGGCGGCAAGATTTCCGCGAGGAGCAACGGCGCCGGACAGGGCGCGGCCTTCACCCTTCAGTTCAGTACCGTCCCGGGTCTGCGGATTGAAAACGCGGAGCCGGCTCGACCACAGGCGAACATCTGGCGGAAACTGCGCATCCTGATGGTCGAGGACGATGAACATACTTCGCTCGTGATGGGACGGATCTTGCGCCGCGCTGGTCACGAAGTGATGACCGCGGCCACAGTCGAGAGCGCTCTCAAAATTCTGCGCTCGCAGAGAGTCGATTTGCTGGTCAGCGATTTGGGCCTTCCGGACGGCAATGGTCACCAAGTGATGCGTGAGCTCGCGAAATCCGGCAATGCGAAGGGAATTGCGGTCAGCGGCTACGGGATGGACGAAGACCTCGCGCAAAGCAGTGCCGCTGGTTTCTCCGCGCACCTGACGAAACCGATCACTCCCGAGGAGCTGGAGAAGACGATCAGGGAGGTAACCGCTGGAGCGGACGCCGCAGGCGAGTCATGAGCGGCATCAGCATCGATGAACGTGGCATGATTGTGACTTGCCCGGGCTGCGGCCAGGCGAATCGGATGCGTTGGGAAGGCCTTGGGCAGATATTTCGTTGTCCGAAGTGCCAGACCGAACTGCCTCCGCCGGCACAGCCGCTCGACGTAACCAGTGAGGCAATCTTTCATAGCCTAACGAGTCATTGCGCGGTGCCGGTGCTGGTTGATTTCTGGGCGCCCTGGTGTGGACCTTGCCGGATGGTTGCGCCCGAATTCGACAAAGTTGCGGCCGAAGGTGCCGGCCGCTGGGTGGTGGCGAAGGTCAATACGGAACAGCTGCAAAACCTCTCCGCGACCTTCAACATTCGTGCGATCCCGACCATGGCGCTCTTCAGCGGTGGGCGCGAAGTGGCGCGCCAGCAAGGGGCGATGCCGGCGCCACAGATCCGGCAGTTCATCGAGAGCAATGTCAACGGTCACTGAAAAACGAGCGCAGTTTCGCGCGCTGCACGACAGCGGCTGCTTTACGCTGCCAAATCCGTGGGATGTCGGCAGCGCGCGTTACCTCCAACATCTCGGATTCAAAGCGCTCGCGACGACGTCTGCTGGTTTCGCCTTCTCTCGTGGCCTGCCCGATTATGCGGTGCCGCTCGAGGTGATGCTGGAGCACTTTTGTGAGCTGGTCGAAGCGACGGAGCTGCCGGTGAATGCCGACTTCGAGAACGGTTATGCGGATGATCCCGCGGCGCTGGCGGAAAACGTTCGGCGGTGCGTTGAGACCGGCGTTGCAGGGCTGTCGGTTGAGGATTCGACCGGTAACCCCGATGGGCCGCTTTACTGTTTCGAACACGCCGTCGCGCGCGTGGCTGCCGCGAAAGCAGCCGTCGGCGATGCAATTCTCGTCGCGCGGACGGAGTGCTTTCTGGTTGGCGTTGAAGACATCGACGAGGTGGTTCGCAGGTTGCGTGGTTTCGCGGAAGCAGGTGCGGATTGCCTCTACGCGCCCGGTATCGATTCGCGCGAAGAGGTGAAAGCGGTAGTCGATGCGGTCGCACCGAAACCGGTGAATCTGCTCGTCAGCGGGCCCGGCGGCCTGACCATGCACGACGCCGCGGAGCTGGGCGTGCGGCGCGTCAGCGTAGGTGGAGCGCTCGCGCGCGCGGCGTGGGGTGGCTTTATGCGCGCGGCGAAAACGCTGGCGGAGCAGGGGACGTTCGACGGCTTCGCGGACGCAGCGCCACATGGGGCATTGAATGCCTTTCTCCAGAACGATATGACGAAGCGATGAGCCGCTTCCTTTTCGTTCTCCTTTTCCTCCCCGCGCTCGCGTTCGCGCAGCAAGCCTCGCCCGACGCACGGCCAAACCGGCTCGACAAAGCGTTGATCACGAAAGCGGGCCCGGAGCCGAAAAGGAAGGCGTCGCCTAACGACTCCAAAACGGTGAAGCAATATACGATCGAGCAGTTCATGAACACGGAGCGCGTGGGCGGAAGCGCGTTCACGGCGGACGAGCAGTCGATCCTGTTTCACAGCAACAAGAGCGGGATCTTCAATGTCTACAGCGTGTCGGTGGCGGGCGGGGAAGCGAAGCAGCTGACCGATTCCGCGAAGGAAAGCACCTACATCGTGACCGCGTTTCCGGCAGACGCGCGCTTCCTTTACCGCCATGACGCTGGCGGCAACGAGAACGAGCACCTTTACCTGCGCGAGCTCGACGGCAGCGAGCGCGACCTCACCCCGGGCGAGAAGACAAAGGCGAACTTCCTCGGCTGGAGCCAGGATCGGAAGTCGTTCTTCATCTCGACGAACGAGCGGGACCCGAAGTTCTTCGACATTTTCGAAATGACCGTCGCGGACCTGAAGCCGCAGCTGATCTACAAGGACGAGACCGGTTTTAACTTCGCCGACATCTCGAACGACAAGCGCTTCATCGCCTTCGGTAAACCGGGCGCGACGACCGCGGATGCGGATGTTTACCTCTACGACACGCAGACGCGCGAGATGAAGAACATCACCGCGCACGAAGGCGAAGTGGATAATCAGCCACAGGCTTTCGACGTCGCGTCGAAGTATCTCTTCTTCCTTTCGGACGATGGCGCGGAGTTCAAGTATGTCGCGCGTCATGAGCTCGCGACGGGCCAGCGGCAAGTCGTCGAGAAGGAGCCGTGGGATGTGTCCGCGATCTACTTCTCGCATAACGGAAAATATCGCGTCGTTGCGACGAACGAAGACGCGCGGACGCGCGTGAAAGTGACGGAGGACGCAACCGGCAAAGCAATCGAGCTGCCGTCGTTGCCCGATGGCGACATCACCGGCGTGCGATTTTCCGACAGCGAAAAGCGGATGGCGTTTTACCACACCGGCTCGCGGTCGCCGGCCAATCTCTTCGTCTACGATCTCGGCGGGAAGAAGCCGATCCGCCTAACGAGTAGTTTGAATCCGGAGATCGATCCGGCCGATCTAGTCGATGCGAAGGTGGTGCGCTACAAGTCGTTCGACGGGCTGGAGATTCCCGGGATTCTCTATCAGCCGCACGGCGCGACCGCGGCGAACAAAACGCCCGGCATCGTGCTCGTGCATGGCGGACCCGGCGGGCAGGCGCGCACGGAATACAAAGCTTACGCGCAGTACCTCGCGAACCACGGCTACACCATCCTCGACGTGAACAACCGCGGCTCGAGTGGCTACGGGAAGACGTTCTTCAAGGCCGATGATCGCAAGCATGGGCGCGAGCCGCTCTGGGATTGCGTGGAGGCGAAGAAGTATTTGCAGTCGTTAGGCTACGTCGACCCGGAGAAGATCGGGATCATGGGCGGCTCCTACGGCGGCTACATGGTGCTCGCGGCGCTCACCTTTAAGCCGGAGGAGTTCAAGGTCGGCGTCGATCTGTTCGGCGTCGCAAATTGGGTGCGGACCTTGCAGAGCATCCCGCCGTATTGGGAAGCGCAGCGCAAGTCGCTCTACGCGGAGATCGGCGATCCGGAGAAGGATCTGGATTTTCTGCGCGAAACTTCACCGCTCTTCCACGCGGACAAGATCACCAAGCCGCTCATTGTTCTTCAGGGCAAGAACGATCCGCGGGTGATCAAGCCCGAGTCGGACGAGATCGTGGAGGCGGTCAAAAAGAAGAACGGCGTGGTGGAGTACGTCGTCTTCGACAACGAAGGACACGGCTTCACGAAAAAGGAAAACGAGATCCGTGCCTACAAATCGATTCTCGATTTCCTTGAGAAATATCTGCGCGCCGGAACTACTCGTTAGGCAGACGGCTGCTCTCAACGAGCGACTTGCTTGCGCCGTTACTCGTTGGAGCGCCGCCGAGGCGCCGACCGCAAACAGAGTGCGACCGTGATTAGTGCGTCCTGATTCGCACCACCGTTCCAGTCCCCGGTGCCACGAAAGCTGTCCCGCTGCTGACAAAGACTGCGCCGTCGTCGTCCACTGCCACGCCGCCGGCCAGCGAGAGCGCACCGCCCGTGAGCAACGTGTGCGTGCTCGGGTGATTGAACGGGATCTTCATCACGTCTCCGTGCGGATCACCAAAGACGGCTCCAAAATCATGGGCGGGATTGGTGAAGAGCTGCGAAGCGTAGAAGTTCCGGTCCCGGCCAAAGGCGCAGCCGTCGATCGGGAACAATCCCGAAGCCCACACTGTCAGCGGGGTCTTCCACGGTTCTGCCAGGTTCGCCTGCGCCGGATTCACCCGAAAGACTTTCGCGGACGGTCCGACCAGAACACTATCCACGAGCGCGAGCGTCCCGACATAGAGCGCGCCGTCCGGTCCTTCGCAGACGCAGGTTGGGGTCGCATCAGAGATTGGCGTGTTCGGGAAGAATGCCAGAACGCGGATCGTGCCATTCGGCAACACCTCATCGAGCGTATTCGCGCCCGCATCCACCACATAGAGATGACCGCGCGAGATCACCATCCCGTAAGGGTTGGAGTCAGGGAACTGGTCTGGTACCAGGTCGTGATGCGCCGCCGTCCACTCGAAGTTAAAGCTGCCGACATTGACCAGTGGCTGCGTGGTTCCATTCGGATTCACGTAAAGCAAACTTCCGAAGAACGGCTGCATCGCCTCCTGCGGAGCCGGGCCGGTGATTGCAAGCAACCCGAAACGTTCGCCATCCACCAGCGGCGCGATCGCTTCCATACCCAGAAACTCTCCAGCGGCGCCAAATGTGGGCAACCCACTCACCAGCGTCCGCACCCGCGGATGATTTCCGGACGCGCCGGAGACCGCGATGATCGCGCCACCAGCCGAGTCGTCACCGGCCTCTGCTACATACAGCGTGCCGCGCCGATCAACGGCGAGCCCGCGCGGACTATGCAGACCGCCGACTACTTGGGTCACCGCGCTCTGTCGATCGATCTCAGCAGTCGCGGGAGTTTGCGCGACCAGAGATGCGGACGTGGCTAATGCGACTGTGGTCGCAAGGACGAGAGTTTTAAGAGAGAACAATTGCGTCTTCATAAGGAACGATTCCACCATGGCTTGGGTTGTTAATGGACCTCGTCTGAGAAGACGAGTCGCGTGCCATGAATCGCGCGGCAGGCTAGACGAGACCGGGGTTCTTGAGGGAAATGATGGTCAGTCAGGCTTTGCGACGCGAGACAAATTTCTCCTGAGAGCGAACGGCGTGAGACATCAATGCTTGCGCGGTCTTGGCGCTTTCCATCCGTGAGCGGATGAAGTTCAATGGGCGCCCTCATGGCCCGTTCCTGTAGTCGGTTCCTCATCTGCAGCGGAGCACTTCTGCTCCTGGTGCAGCACATCCACGCGCAAGTTCCATCAAGTGCCTTCGTCAACTTTGAGGCGCGTCAGACAAACCCGCTTCGTCTCTCGCCGGACGGCAGATGGCTCCTCGCAGTCAACAGCGCGGACGCGCGTCTCTCTGTCTTTGATGCAACGCAAACTCCGCCCGTTCTGACCAGTGAAATTCCAGTCGGGCTTGAGCCGGTATCCGTAAATGCGCGGACCAGCGATGAAGTTTGGGTTGTCAACGAGCTTTCCGACAGCGTCAGCATCGTCTCGCTTTCGCGCGGCCTCGTCGTTGATACGATCAACGTCAAAGACGAACCGGCTGACGTGGTCTTCGCGGGCGCATTCGCCTTCGTGAGCGTGGCGGGAAACAACGAGATCCGCGTTTACAACGCGACCACCCACGCGATCGCCGCCACCATTCCGTTGAATGGGCAACAGCCGCGCGCGCTCGCTCTCAGTCCTGACAGTCGCAAGCTCTATGTCGCCTTCGCCGAATCGGGCAATCGCACGACGTTAATCCCGTCGAACAATGCGCCGCCGCAGCCCAGCCCGACGAATAAAAGTCTCCCCAAGCCTCCGCAAGTTAGCCTGATCGTCGATGCGACAGATCCCACGTGGAAGAAGGTCATCAGATATACAATGCCGGACAACGATGTGGCCGAAATCGACACCACCACGTTCGCTGTTCTGCGCTACTTCCCACGAGTTGGGACGAGCAATCTCGGCCTCGCGGTGCAACCGACGACCGGCGACATTTTCGTCACGAACACAGACGCGCGGAACCTGGTGCGCTTCGAGCCGAACCTCCGCGCGCACTTCGTCGATAACCGCGTCACACGCATCTCGACACTCGGCGGCGGGCTCAAAATTTCGGATCTGAATCCGGGCGTGAACTACTCGGTGTTGCCGAACCCTGCCGCGCAAGCGATCGCGCTCGCACAACCGACGGCCATTGTCTTCGCGCCCAATGGTGCGTTCGCCTACGTCGCTGCGTTCGGCAGCGATCGCGTCGCACGCGTGAATGCGGATGGCACGATTGCGTCACGCATCGAGCTCGCCGCCGCCGCGGTTGATCCGAGAAACAAACGCGGTCCGCGCGGCCTCGCGCTCAGTTCGTTAACCGGAAAGCTTTATGTGCTTAATCGGATCTCGAACACGATCAGCGTTGTGGACACGGCCACGGAAACCGTTGTCTCTGAACTCCGCGTCGGCGCGTTCGACCCTACGCCATCGCAAATCAGGAATGGTCGCGGTTTCCTTTATGACGCGCGACTCTCGGGCAACGGCACGGTCTCTTGCGCATCCTGTCACCTCGACGGCACGAACGATCGACTCGCTTGGGATCTCGGCGATCCCAACGGACAGATGCAAACCGTAGTCGGAACAACTTCACTGATCGGCGCGACGGGGTCGTTTCCGATGCATCCAATGAAGGGCCCAATGACGACGCAGACCTTGAAAGGATTGAAGGGCCTCGACCCGTTGCATTGGCGCGGGGATCGCGCCGGATTCACCTCCTTCAATCCGGCTTTCGCCTCGTTGCTCGGCGGTTCACAACTAAGTGCGACGGACATGGACGCGTTCCGTGACTTCATCGAAACGATGAACCTGCCGCCGAATCCAAACCAGCAACTCGATCGCACTTTGCCGGCCGCGCTCGCGGGCGGAAATCCGAGCGCGGGACGGAACACTTATCTAGCGGAGCCTTACACCCAGACGTTCACCTGCAACATGTGCCACACGGCCAATCCGGGTCCGGGCACGAACAAGACCTTCACCACCGCCGCGATGCTGCAGGAGCCGCAAACCATGAAAGTCCCGCAACTGCGAACCGTTTATCAGAAGAACTTTTTCAACAACACTGCGGGCGCAGTCTCACTCGACGGTTTCGGTTTTACGCACGACGGAAATGATCCATCGATCTTTGCGTTCCTCACCCGCCCGGTCTTCACCAATTTCCGTAACGACCCGGTGCGGAAAACGAACGTGAATGCATTCCTGTTGTGCTTCGACACCGGTGCTGCGCCGGCAGTCGGATTCACCAGGACCGTCACAGCAGGGAACTTGAACGACGGCGCGATCGCAAATGACTGGTCAGTGCTGCAAAGTCAGGCCGCAGCAGGAAACATCGACCTTATCGCAAAGGGAACGATCGACGGTCTGCCGCGCGGTCTCGTCTACGACGCAACGACCAGTAATTACCGCACCGACAAGACTGGCATCGGTCCTTTTTCGCGCGCGGAGTTGCAGGCGAAAGTGCAGGCAGGCGACACCCTCAGCATCACGGGAGTGCCTCCAGGATCTGGTCTTCGCATGGGTATCGACCGTGATCTCGATGGCCGTCTGGACGGCGATTTGCCGGTCCCAGCAATCGCGGCGCAGTAGCGACGCGGCTAGCGTTCGTTAGGCGATCCTGTCAAAGGCTGGCGCAGCGCGTCAGCGAACAACCCTGTGCGAGGTCCGTCGCCGTCTTCGCGGCTCGGAATGACGAATCACATGCGCCGGCGCGCAAACGCTGGGCTTACTTCCGGCGATACTTCTCGAGGTACTTGTCGCGCAGGTGCGTCTGGCGGTTCGAGAGATCGATCCGTCGACCGTCAATGTAGGCCTCTTCGACGTTCGCCGGAAAATCGAGCGGATCGCCATTCGTCACGATCAGCGTCGCGGCTTTCCCGACTTCGAGCGAACCGAGTTGATCCGCGACTCCGAGCAGCTGCGCGGGATAAAGCGTGACGGCTTTGAGCGCCTCATCCTTCGGCAATCCATACGCCGCTGCGATGGAGGCATCGAACGGCATGTTGCGTTCGTGGGGCGCTTCCGATTCGCGACCGGCACGCGCGATGCAGAAACGCACGCCCGCTTCGAGCAAACGCGCGGCGTTGCTGAATTGACTGTCGTAAGGATCGTCGCGGCGCGGCGGCAACGCAGTCGGATAACTGACGATCACCGGCGTGTCGGTCTCCTTCAATTGCTGCGCCATGCGCCACGCATCATGCCCGCCGACCAGCGTGATCTTAAGCTGCGCCTCCTTCGCGAACGCGAGCGCGGCTTCGATCTGCGCCATGCTGTTCGCGTGCACGAAGACGGGCAGCTTGCCGTCGAAAA
>JALZAD010000005.1 GCA_030948555.1 Verrucomicrobiota bacterium
GCAGACGATGGCAGTGGCGGCGGAAACAACGGCGAATTCGCGAAGAAAGAGGCGCATCCGCGGCACAGTACTCATCCGCTCTAATTCGCAGCAAGTGTAAACGCCGACCGTGCCGTCCGATCTAAAGACCGCGCATGCTTCCGCACGTCCCTAACTCGTCCACGACCGTCGCAAAGAAACCACCCGCATCGCGACCGATCTCGCCTCGCTTCCGGGTATTAAATTGAAAGCCGCGCCCTCGCGATTACTATGCGCGCAATGGCTCGCGCGACGAAAAATACCGCCTGGAACGAGGTCTTCGCCCTCATTCTTCTTCTCGTCGGTACGCTCCTTTTTCTCGCGCTCATTTCCTATTCGCCGAAGGATCTGCCGGCCTGGATCTGGTTCAGCAAAGTCGCCACGCCCAACTCGCCCGCGCAAAATTTCATCGGGCCACTCGGCGCGATCGTGGCCGGCTCCTGCTACTTCATGGTCGGCGCCGCGCCCTACCTGCTCGCGGTGGTCCTGCTCGGTTTCGGCGCGGCCAAGTTATTCCACGCGCAGCTCAACGTCTCAAAACGCAGCGCCTGGATCGCGCTCTTTATCATCTCGGGCGCGTGCTTGCTCCATCTGCAATTTCGCTTTCTGCGCGACTGGCATTCCGCTTTCAACATCCAGGGACCCGGCGGCTGGGTCGGTTATTTTTTCGGGCGCAATGTCCTGCAGCGCCTGATGGGCCGGGTCGGCTCGCTGATTTTGCTCAGTGGCGTTTACCTGACCAGCATCATTCTCATGACCGGGTTGCGGCCGATTCATCTCGTCCGCCAAACCGTCGCGAGTTTGCGCGCGGCTTTCCACTCGTTAGGCGAATGGGCGCGCGCGCGGCGCTTGCGCAGCGCGGATTGGAAGACGCGCCTCGAGCTGGAGCAGAAGGAAAAGGCGAAACAACAGCGCGTGGTCGAGAAGCGCTTGAAGAAACTGGGCGCGCCGGTCGCGGAGGCCGCGACCGCCTCCGTGCTGCTGGAAGAACTGGCCAATCGCCCAAAGCCGACCATCACCGATTCGACCGTGCTGCCGATTGAGCCGCGCAAGAAACCATCCCTGGCCGAGCTGCGCGGCAAAGAGAAAGGCGGCAAGCCGCTCGATGGTCTAACGAGTAAAAATTGGACCGGGGAGAACTACGCGCTGCCCGGTTTGGACTTGTTAGACGAACACGACGTCGAGGGCCGGGTCGCGGCCGATCCGGCGGAACTGGAGCGGATCCAGGCGACCTTGATCGACACGCTCGCGCAATTCGGAATCCAGGTCGCAGCCGGCGACATCACCAAAGGCCCGACCATCACCCGCTACGAAGTTTACCCGGCCAAAGGCGTGCGCGTGGACAAGATCGTCTCGCTCGAGCGCGATCTGGCCCGGGCCACGCGCGCGGAGCGGATCAACATCCTCGCGCCCATCCCGGGCAAGGACACGGTGGGCATCGAATTAGCGAACAGCCGCAAGGTGAAGGTGACTTTGCGCGAGCTGATGCAATCGCCGGATTGGACCGAGACAAAAGCGAAATTGCCGATCGCGCTGGGCAAGGATGTTTACGGCAAAACCATCATCGCCGATCTCGCGCAGATGCCGCACTTGCTCGTCGCGGGGACGACCGGCAGCGGCAAGAGCGTCTGCATCAATGCGCTGATCGCGTCGATGCTCTACCGCTTCACGCCCGATGAGCTGCGCTTCATCATGATCGATCCGAAGGTGGTCGAGATGCAGGTTTATAACGAGCTGCCGCATCTCATCATCCCGGTCGTGACCGATCCGAAAAAAGTGCTGCTGGCTTTGCGGCACGTCATTATCGAGATGGAGAACCGCTACAAAATTTTCGCGAAGAGCGGCGTGCGCAACATCACCAGCTTCAACGCGCGCCCGCCGAAAAAGACGCAGAAGGAATTGGATGCGGAGAAGGTCGCGAGCGGCGGCGATGTTGTAGGGGAAGCTGTTAGCTTCCCGAGTTTAGAATCTGGGGAAGCTAACAGCTTCCCCTACAAGCCGCCCATCGCCGCGCCGCGCGATGACGAGCCGATCATCCCGGACAAGCTCCCCTACATCGTGGTCATCATCGACGAGCTGGCCGACCTGATGCAGACCGCGCCGGCCGATGTGGAAAGCGCCATCGCCCGCATCACGCAAATGGCGCGCGCCGCCGGCATTCACTTGATCGTCGCAACACAAACGCCGCGGGCCGATGTCGTCACCGGCGTGATCAAGGCGAACATCCCGAGCCGGATTGCGTTTCAAGTGGCGTCGAAGATCGACAGCCGCGTCATTCTGGACGAGAACGGCGCCGACCGCTTGTTAGGCCAGGGCGACATGCTCTATCTCCCGCCGAGCACTTCGCGGCTGATCCGCGCGCAGGGTGTGCTCGTGACCGACGACGAGATCCGGCGCCTGGTCGAGTTCGTTTCCGCGCAAAGCCCGCCCTCCTACGATCTCGCGATTCACGAGAAGATTTCGAGCGGCGGCAGTGGAGAAGATGGCGAGGACGTGACCGAAGAAGACGAGGAGTTGGTCGAGAAATGTCTCGAGATCATCCGCCAGGAGAAACGCGCTTCGACCTCGCTCCTGCAACGCCGCCTGCGTCTCGGCTACACCCGCGCGGCCCGCATCGTTGACATTCTGGAGCAACGCGGGATTTTAGGTCCCGGCGAAGGCGCGAAGCCGCGCGAGATTCTCGTCGACCTCGACGCAACGGTCTAACCGGGCGATCACTCCATGGAAGGGCTTGGCGAAAAATTTCAGAAGGCACGCGCCGCGCGCAATCTCACGCTCGAGGAAGCGGCGCGGATGACGAAGATTCGCCCGGCCAAGTTGGCCGAACTCGAGGCGGAAGATTTCTCGCACTTCCCCAGTCTGGCGTACGCCAAGGGCTTCCTGCTCATCTACGGCAAGTTCCTTAATGTCGACGTCACGCCCTACTTGGAAGCGTTTGAAACCTCGGAGACGATGACGGTCGACGGCTATTCCTATTTGCAGGACAACCCGGTCCCGCCGCCGCGCCGCACCGAAGTGGTCCGCCGCGAGCCGCGCGCGAATCGCAGTTCGCTCATGCCGCTGGTGATCGGCCTCGCCGTTCTCTTTGTCGGCTTCTACGTCCTGAAGACGATCATGGACATCCGGCGGATCAAACCGACGGAGCCCAGAACAGCGGCCGCGGGATCGGTGCCGATCGCAACGCCGCTCCCGACTGTGGCCGACTCGAGTTCGTCCGTCATTGCGCCGAAAGCATTGCCCGCGGATTCGACTCCACCACCGGGCCTGGCCGCCGCGACGGCCGCTCCGATCGTAGCGCCATTACCCACCGCTCCGCCTGTTGCACTAACCGCCGCGCCTCAGCCGAGCGTGGTGACGGAGGCAACGCCGCCCCCGGCCGCGGAATCGGAGGTCCGTCGTGCGGAGCCAGTGCATGCAGAAGATCTAAAGGCGGCCGCGGTGGCGGCAGCTTCCGCTTCACCGTCGCCGTCGCCCGCAGCGAAGGTCTTCGATATTCGGCCGCTGAAGAAGACCTTCGTGCGCATCACGATCGACACCGAGAAAGGCCGCTCCTCATTTGAACGCTGGATCGATGTGAGCGCACCGATGCAACTGCGCGGCAAACGCATCGCGGTCAAAGTGCTCGATCCGTCGGACGTTGAGATCCGGAAGAACGGCAAGATCGTGGCCCGCGGCGATAGCGACGTTCGCCTGGAATAACCGCGATGAGCGCGTCGCCCGCGACGATCACACGATCGTCTCCTCCAGCATCGTCAGCGCCGAAGGTCGGGATGATCAGCCTTGGCTGCGCGAAGAACCTGGTCGACGCCGAGATCATGCTCGGCAGCGTGCTTCAACATGGCATGCAGATCACCGCGCGCGCGGAGGACGCGGACGTGCTTGTGATCAACACCTGCGCCTTCATCGACTCGGCCAAGGAGGAATCGATCGACGCCATCCTCGATGCGCATCAACAGCGCCTCGCGGAAAGGCCCGGGCAGAAGCTGATCGTGAGCGGGTGCATGTCGCAGCGCTTTTCGGCGGAGTTGCGCGAGCAGTTGCCGGAAGTCGATGCCTTCATCGGGTTGGATCAGGTGAAGGATCTCGGCGCGATTGCAGCGGGCCTGCTTCAGAAACGTCCAACGTCCAACGTCCAACGCTCAACGTTCAATTCAGAAGAGCGTTCAACGTTGGACGTTGAACGTTGGACGTTGGACGTTTCCGCCCAGCCTTTGGATTTGGTCACAGCCAAACCGACCTACATTCCAAACTACGACACCCCGCGCTTCCGCCTCACGCCGACGCACAGCGCCTACCTCAAGATCGCGGAGGGCTGCAATCATCCCTGCAGTTTTTGCGTCAT
>JALZAD010000014.1 GCA_030948555.1 Verrucomicrobiota bacterium
GCGGGGTCCCTCCACTCCGCCTCCGGCTCCGCTCGGGATGACAAGCCGTTTGTGGCGGTGCGTTTGCCGGATCTAATCATCGTTGACGGCGGCAAAGGTCAGTTGTCCTCTGCGTGCCGCGAGCTCCAGCGACTTGGCTTACATGACCTGCCAATCATCGGGCTGGCGAAGGAATACGAAGAGATCTACCGGCCGGGTCGCGCGATGCCGTTGCAATTACCACCCGATTCCGGCGCGTTGCGCTTGCTGCAACGCATCCGCGATGAGGCGCATCGTTTCGCGAATACCTATCACCAATTGCTGATGAAGAAGCGCATCGCGGAGAGCATTCTCGACGATTGCCCTGGCGTGAGTCAGAACCGCAAGAAGTTGCTCCTGCAGAAGTTTGGGTCGGTCGATCGCTTGCGGAAGGCGACCCCGGAGGAGATCGCCGAGACGGAAGGCATCGGGCCGAAGCTGGCCGACGACGTGCATCGGTTTTTGCAGCGGCATTGAGCGTTTGCGAAGCGAGTGACGGACCAACGCTGTCATCCTGAGGCTGGCGCAGCGCGCCGAAGGATCTCGCACAGGGTGCTTGGATGATCAGTAACTATTCGTTAGGCCAAGCATCCTGTGTGAGGTCCTTCGCCGTCTTCGCGGCTCAGGATGACCGGTAGGAACACCGGGAGGAAGACGGGGAGGAAGACGATGTGGCGATTTACGAATAGCGCGGGGCTGCTATCAGTTTCAGCCACGTGAAGTGCTCTCTGCTCATCGCTTCTCTTCTGCTCTGCGCGCACCTCCGCGCGGCGGAACAACCGCCGGCCGCCGCGCCTGCCGCGCCGGAAGACACGATCATTCCGACTTACGAAACGCAGAAGCAGGCGCGTGCTTACGTGCTCGATATCCCGGCGCCGCGCGGCCAGATCGTCGATCGCAACGGCGCGCCGCTCGCGCAGAACAAGCTCAGCTTCAATCTCGCGATCGCGTTTCCGACGCCGCTCGATTTCTCGGACAAGCAGGCGCTCGACTTCGCGCATGAGAAGCTGGGCGCGGCGGAGAAGTTGTTAAACCGCAAGCTGAGCGTCACGGATGATTTGATCCTGCGGCATTATCACAACCGCGGGATTCTCCCTTTCGAGATCGCGCAGAATCTCAGCGAGGATCAGCACGATCAGCTGCAGAAGAAGCTGCCGAATGGGATGCTGCTTCGGCCGATTTACATGCGCGTTTATCCGAACGGCAAGCTGGCTGGACACATCATCGGGTTCACCGGCCGCACCGGGCGCAACCCGGACGGGATCATCGATAATCACGAAGTGCTCTGGCCGGAGACGGAAGGTCGCGAAGGACTCGAGCAGACGTTTAACACCATGCTGACCGGCCAGCATGGCGAGTACAAGATGACGTTCGACAAGGACGGTCGGAAGACGTCCGAGCGCATCGTGACGCCGCCGGTGCCGGGCTACACGGTGGTGACGACGCTCGACCTGAAGTTGCAGGAGCTGGCGGAGAAAGCGCTCGAGGCAAAAGCAAAACGCGGCGCGATTGTGATCGTCGATCCGAACAGCGGCGACATCCTCGCGATGGCTTCATGGCCGACGTTTAACCCCAACGCATTCATTCCGAACATCTCGTCGGAAAAGTTCAAGGACCTGCAGGATGATCCGAACATTCCGCTTCTGCCGCGGGCGTATCGTTCGTCGTATCCGCCCGGATCGACCTTCAAGGTGACGGTGGGAATTGCCGCGCTCGAGAGCGGCGCGATCACGCCGAGCGAAGAGTTCGACTGTCCGCCGGCGGTCCAGGTTGGCAACGTGACCTTTCACAACTGGAAGAAGTCGGAGCGCGGCTCGCTCAACTTTGTCGAAGCGCTCACGGAGTCGTGCGACACCTGGTTTTATCAGGTCGGCATCAAGACCGGCGCGGAGCCGATTATTGATTGGGCGCTGAAGATGGGCTTCGGCGCGAAGTGCGGCATTCCGTTGCGCGGTGAAGTGGAAGGGCGCGTGCCTAACGACCAGTACATGAGGCAAACGCATCAACGGAAGTTGCTGAACGGCGACATCGCGAATCTTTCGATTGGGCAGGGCGATTGCGAAGTGACGCCACTGCAGATGGCGCAGGCCATGGCGATCGTGGCAAACGGCGGGAAGTTCTTTCAGACGCGTCTGGTGCAGCAGGTGCAGACGCTCGATAACGAGATCGTGACCGCGTATCAGGTGCGGCAGAAACGCGAGCTGAACCTTTCGCCAAGCACGCTCGACCAGTTGCAGGAAGGAATGATCGACGCGGTCAATGCGGCCGCCGGGACGGCGCACGCCGCGAGCATGGAGAACGTCGAGGTGGCCGGGAAAACTGGAACTGCGCAGTGGGGACCGAAGAAGAGGGAGCGCACCGCGGCATGGTTCGCCGGATTTCTCCCGGCCAAGTCGCCGGCATTTGCCTTCGCGGCGCTCTACGAGGGTGACGTCGGATCAACTGTGCACGGAGGCAGCGCGGCCGCGCCCATGATCGGGAAGATTTTCAAAGAGGTCTACAAGTCGGCGGAAGGAAACGGCCGGCATCGCCGCGCTCAGCCGCAGGCCACGCCCGCGGACGATGACTCGGATGATGAGTCCGACTGACGGCTTAGGCCGCCTGAAGTTCCATCGTCCCTTTGTATTTCCCCTCTTCGCGCTCGACGCCGAAGTTGTCCGCGTAGAGGTCTTCGATTCGCGCGAGTTCATCACTCGTTAGGCGCGGCGTCTCGGGGGCCTTGGCAAACTCAATCAGCTGCGCCTCTTCGTAGATGTTCGGCAGGGTCGAGGCGACGCGATCGTCGGCGAGCAACCACTGCAATGCGGCCTGGCCGAGCGTTCGCTCGTTGCTCTCGAGAAACCGAAGCCGATCGACTTTCTTGATGCCGTTAAGCAGCCAGCTGCGCGGCCGATGATTGCGATGATCTCCCGGCGGAAACACGGTGTCGGCGGTGTATTTGCCCTCGAGCATTCCGGATGAATGCGTCACGCGAATGAGGAACATGGTGTCCTTGTTCGCCTCGATGGCGGCGTCGTGCATGGCGCGGCCGGGATGTTGTTCGATGATGTTGTAGATGTGCTGCACGCTCGTGATCTCGCGTTCGCGGATGCAGTTCACGCCTTCGTAGAGCCAGCCGATGGCGGGCCCGAGCGCAATGCCGTAGTAGCGGATTTTCCCGCTCTTCTGCAGCTGCTCCAGCGTGGTCCAAAGGGCGTCGTCGGCGATCTGCTCCATGTGGATGTTGTGCAATTGGAGAAGGTCGATGCGGTCGGTCTTCAGCCGCTTCAATGCGGCGTCCGTCGCGCTGCGGATCGCGTCGGGTGAAAAGTCCTGCGGGATCTCGCGCTGGCCGCGACCGCGCGCTTCTCCGTGCGTGACGAAGTCGTAGCCGACCTTGGTTGCGATGACGATTTCGTCGCGCTGTTTCGGGAAGGCCTTCGCGAGCAGCTCTTCGCTCAAGCCATTGCCGTAGGTATCGGCCGCGTCGAAGAGCGTGATGCCGAGATCAAACGCCTTGTGCATGAGCGCGATCGCTTCGCCTTCGGTGAAGTTGCCCCACCAACCGGTGGAGACGGTCCAGAGTCCGAAGCCGACTTCGCTCACTTGCAGGTCGGTGTTTTTGTAGGTGCGGAAGCGCATGGATCAAACGTGCAGCGAGCGTTCGCGGCGCGCAACACCGTGACAGGGGCGAAAAGCTGGTCTTAAGTTCTGGACGATGAAGCCTGACTACAGCAGCGCGGCTTTGTTAATCGTCGGCCACGGCTCGACGGTGAACGCAGACTCGAGCGCGCCGAGTCTCGCGCACGCGGCCGAGATTCGGCGGCGCGGCATCTTCGCGGAGGTGCAGTGTTGTTTCTGGAAAGAGGAACCGAGCTTCCGCGACGCGCTCCTCTTTTTCGCCGAACCGCACATTCGCGAAGCTTATGTGGTGCCGAATTTCATCAGCGAAGGCTACTTCACGCGGACAGTCATTCCGCGTGAGCTCGAGCTTGATGGAGCAGTGACGGAGCGAGTGAGCGGGCAGGCGTGGAAGTACTGCGCGCCGGTCGGAAGTCATCCCGCGATGACGGAGCTATTGCTGCAACGCGCGCGCGATGTCGCGCCGGGCGTGCCGGAAAACGAGACGAGCTTGTTGATCGTCGGTCACGGCACGGGTTTGAACGACAACAGCGCGGTGGCGGCGAAGCGTGAAGTGGAATCGATTCGCGCGCGCGGTCGTTACGGCGCCGTGTTGAACACCTACATGGAGGAGGCGCCGTTCGTTGCTGACTGGGCGAAACTCACCGAGACTCCGAACGTCGTGGTGGTGCCGTTTTTTATCTCCGATGGCTTGCACAGCTACGAGGACATCCCGGTGTTGCTCGGGATCGAAAATACAGGCGACGTCTTCGCCGGCAATCCGCATCACATGCACGGCCGATCGCTCTATTACGCGCCGTCGATCGGGACCGATGCGCGATTTGCAGACGTGATTTTGGAACAAGTGGCCGCGCTTGAGACGAGCGGCGCGTTAACAGAGATATCGGCATGAAAGATCCGGCGACGATCGCAATGCTGCAGCAACTCGGCGGTTTTATCCTGGCAGGCGCGAAAGGTCCCGAAGCCGTGAAGCAGATGATGCAGATGATCTGCGGGGCGCGCGGGTGGCGATGGGTCGGCGTCTACAAACTTGTGCGCGGTGACCTCGTGATCATCGCGGGGAGCGACGACGAGCCGGTTTGTTATCCGCAGTTTCCGGCGACGCAGGGGCTTTGCGGCGCAGCGGTGGAAAGCCGCGAGACGATCGTGGTGAACGACGTGCACAAAGACCCGCGATATCTCCCGACGTTTCACAGCACGAAGTCCGAGATCGTGGTGCCGATCATCAGCCAATCGGAGAAGGTGGTCGGCGTGATCACGGCGGAGAGCGAAAATCTGAAAGCCTTCACGAAGGAAGATCGCGAAGTGCTGGAGCGAGTTGCTTTGCTCATGGGCCAGTCGTTTAAGTGATCGACGGCTGGTCGGGGGCGACGCCGCTTCGGTTCGGCCAGACTCTGTGTGAGCGCGATGTCGATGGGCGGTTTGTGCTCTGCCATTGTGAGGATGCAACGCGCGGCGATCTGGTTGAATACGACGATGCGAATGCGGCGACGGAACTTGCGCGGTTCGACGATCTCGGAAAATATCGCCCGCTGAAGACCGCGCCGAATCTGCGGCATGGCTGGCGGCTGGTGCTGGCGCGCGTGGAAGAGGTGCGGCTCGCGTTCGACTTGTTTTATCCCGGACGAATCGCTGCGTTCGCTGCGTGGAAGAAAGACGCACTCGTCACGACGCCGTTGCGCGAGACCCTTGGTCGCCAGACAGGGATGTACCGCGTCGCAGGGAAGATCAGCGACGCAGACGCAGATTCGCTGATCGGCAATTTTTGCCGTTCGGACGGTGGTTGTCTCCGGACGATTTTGTGGCGGCGCGATCGCACCGGAAGAATGCCATCGAGCCAACTGCCGACTACGAAGTATGATCCGGAGTTCGATCAGACCGGCAGAGGCGAACCGGCATGGCCGCTCCTCTGCCAGGAAGCTTGCAATCTGGTCGTAGCGGCTGCGCGCGAAGTCGTCAAAGCGCAATGATCATCCGCGCGCGGTGCGTGCTGACAATGGACGGCGCGCCGATCGAGAACGGCGCAGTTGCGGTCCGTGGCGAAAAGATTCAGGACCTCGGCGAGTGGGGCGATGTGCGGGCGCGCAACAGCGGCGAGGTGGTTGATCTCGGCGACAGCATTTTGATGCCGGGCCTGATCAACGCGCATTGTCATCTTGATTACACAAACCTGCGCGGGCAAATCCCGCCGCAGCCCTCGTTCGCAGATTGGATTCGCGACATCAATCGCAAGAAGGCGGAGATGAATGAGGACGACTACCTTGCGGCCGTTCTGGCGGGCATCGATGAAGCGGCCGCTTTCGGCACGACGACGATCGGCAATCTCGAAGCGGTGCCGGAGTTGATCGCGCGAGTGCCGGACGATGGAATGCGGCTGCGGTGGTTCGTCGAGATGATTGCTTTGCAGAAGCGCGGCAGCGCGGCCGAAACGCTTGCACGTTTTGGGCTAAATCTCGCACCGCATGCGCCATACACAGCGCCACGAAGTCTCTACGCGGAGACGGCGCTTCTCACCAAGCAGCATCAGCTCGTTGCGACGACGCACCTCGCGGAGTCGCGCGAGGAAACGGAGATGTTCCGCGACGCGAGCGGCCTGCTTTACGAGTTAATGAAGCGGGTCGGGCGAGACATGAGTGACTGCGGCCGGAAGACGCCGATCGCCTGGATGCTCGAAGATGGCGACGTACTCGATGATCGCTGGGTTGTCGCGCACCTGAACGAAATCACAGCGCACGACTTCGAGTTACTCGCGCGCGCACCGAAGTTCCACATCGTGCACTGTCCGCGCAGCCATGCGTTCTTTCGGCATTCGCCCTTCGCGTTCGGAAAGCTTCGCGAGGTCGGCTTCAACATCTCGCTCGGGACCGATAGCCTTGCGAGCAACGATGATCTTAGCCTGTTCGCGGAGATGCGGCAGTTCGCGCAGATGAATCCGGCGATCGCCGCGCGTGAGGTGGTCGAGATGGTGACGACACATCCCGCGGCTGCGCTTCACGAGCAAGCATCGCTCGGACGGATCAGGCAAAATTTTGTCGCCGATCTGATCGCAATCCCATTCGCGGGAAATGCGCGCGACGCATATGAGAGTGTCGTTGAGTTCGCCGGAAAAGTGAGCTGGCGGATGCTCGCCGGGAACGTCGCGCTGCCTAGGTAAATTCTCGCGGCTGCGGTTGCTTTTCTCAAAGCTGAAACTACTCTCCCGGCTGCGATTATGGCCAAGATCATCATCATCGACGACGAGCCCGCAATGGTAGAAGTGATCGTCACACTTTGCCGTGAAAAAGGTCACCAGGTTTTCCCGTTCAACGCGCCCGGCCGCGCGCTCGAGCAGATCGATTCCATCCAGCCGCAAGTCGTCATCACCGACATCAAGATGGAAACGATGAGCGGTTTCGACGTGCTGCGGCACGTGCGCGAAAATCATCGGTCGACCTCGGTTATTTTGATTACCGCCTACGGCTCAACCGAGACCGCGGTCGAGGCGATGAAAATGGGCGCGACGGATTACGTCCTGAAGCCTTTCAAGATCGACGAGCTGCAGACCCGCATTCAGAAGGCGCTCGATTTTCAGGCTGCGGTTGGCGAGGTCAGCTACCTCCGCAAGGAGCTCAAGAACAAGTATCGATTTGAGAACATCATCGGCACGAGCCGGGCGATGCAGAACGTTTACAACCTGGTGAACAAAGTCGCCGACACGGACAGCACGGTTTTGATCCAGGGCGAAAGCGGAACGGGCAAGGAGCTGATTGCGCGTGGGCTGCACTTCAACAGCAACCGCCAGCACCATCCGTTCGTCGCGATCAACTGCAGCGCGCTTCCGGAAAACCTGCTCGAGTCCGAACTATTCGGGCACAAGAAGGGCGCGTTCACGGGAGCGGTCGCGGATAAGCGCGGGCTTTTCGAAGAGGCGAATCTTGGGACGATCTTCCTCGATGAAGTGAACTCGATGGCGACGTCGTTGCAGACGAAGTTGCTCCGCGTTCTCCAAGAGCGGGAAGTGCGGCGCGTGGGCGACAACAAAAGTTCGCCGGTGAATGTCCGGGTTGTCGGCGCGACGAATGAAGCGCTTCAGCCGAAGATGAAGGACGGGACGTTTCGCGAGGATTTGTATTACCGGCTCGCAGTCATTC
>JALZAD010000049.1 GCA_030948555.1 Verrucomicrobiota bacterium
GGTCGTTTCCAACAATTCGAACGAGGCCTTCGCGAACATCTGCTTGCAATCATTTCAGGAGGCGCAAATTCCTCCCATCCCGCCGGATCTCGTGGCCACTCTGCCGGATGGCCGATTGCCGTTGGACTTTACTTTTACCACTTACCCGAACCGATGACGTCCCACCTGATCCTGGCGGAATTGCCCGAACCCGCGGCTTCGGTCTGGCGCTTCTTTTCCTCGGGCGGCTTCTTCATGTGGCCGCTGCTCATCTGCTCGATCATGACCGTGACCACGATCATCTATCGCGGCATCGCCTTACGGCGGAAAAACGTGCTTCCGCTGGTGATCGAGAGCGAGATCGAGCGGCTGGTGCCGGGAGGCAGTGCGGAACGGCTCGCGCGCATCGTGCAGCAGGATGATTCGTCGCTGTCCCGCATTGTGAAGACGGCGCTGCAACATCTGCGCGGCCCGCGCAGCGAAACGATTGAAGTGGTGGAGACGAAAGCGCGGCATGAACTGGTGGTGCTCGAGAAGGGGCTCATCGTCCTCGAGGTCATCACTGGCATCGCGCCGCTGCTCGGGCTGATCGGCGCGGTTTCCGGACTGGTGCACGTTTTCTCTGCGCTCGGGATCAGCACCGGCGCATCGAACACCACACAGGTGGCGCGCGGTATCGCGGAGGCGTTGAATGCGACGGTCTTCGGTCTCGCCATCGCGGTGCCGTCACTGGTCGGCTTCAGCTATTTTTCGAAGAAGATCGAAGTCATGTCCGTCGAGATGGAGACGCTCGTGATCGATTTTATCGGGAAGTGTTATTTCGGTCGCGTGCATCGCGACGACGGGGTGCGCGGGAATGTTCCGCCGGCTGCGGCCGCTGCGCCGAAAGCGGCACGTGCGCCGGCTGCCTAACGAGTCGCGAGTTCGATGAAGATCGCGGTCCGAAAACGGCGGGCGCCGTCCATCATCATCGTCTCGCTGGTCGATATCCTGACGATCCTGCTCATCTTTTTCGACGTCTCGACCACCTTCAAAAAGGACCAGCCGGAGGTGCAGATCAATCTCCCGGAATCGCAGACTGCGACGAATGCGCCGGCTGAATCAGAGCACGCAGTGGTCAGCGTTGATGCGAATGACGACGTGCAACTCGACGGCCGCAGCATACCGGTCGACGAACTCGAAGTCGCGATCCGCGAACTCGCCGCCGCGAGGAAATCGAGCGTCGCCCTGCAGGCCGACAAGAAGGCGTCGTTCGGCGCGATCATCAAAGTGATGGATGCATTGAAGCTGGCCGGAGTGAAGAACCTCCCGGCGTTCACCCGCGGGGAAAAATGATTCGGCCGATCGTGAAATACGGCGACGCGGTGTTACGCGCGAAAGGGAAGCGCGTCGCGAAAGTCGATGATGCGATCCGCGAGCTCGCGTCCGACATGCTCGAGACGATGTACGCAGCGAACGGTATCGGCCTGGCCGCGCAACAGATCGGCGAAGCAGTGCAACTGACAGTGCTCGATGTCTCGGAAGTCGAGGACCGGCCGAGCACATTGAAGATTAATGGTCGCGAAGCGGAACTCGATGCGTCGATGCCGCTGGTTCTCATCAACCCTCAGCTCAGTCTGGGCGAAGAGACGGTGCTCGGGCCGGAAGGCTGCCTGAGTTTTCCCGAGATCAACGGCGACATCGTTCGCGCGGAGTCCGTCGTTGCGAAGGCGGAGACGCTCGATGGGCAATCAATCCAGCTCGAAGCGACTGGCCTCCTTGCGCGCGCGCTGCAGCACGAAGTCGATCATCTGAACGGCATCCTTTTTATCGACCGAATGAGCTCGGCCGCAAAGACGGCGCTGGCGAGCAGATTGAAGCGGCTGCAGAAAGAGACGCAGCGCGCCTGAGCGCTACATCGCCTTGTAGGTGACCGTGATCGTTCGGTAGACGAGCGCTTCGCGTTGCGCGGAGAAGTAGAAGAGTTCGAGCATCGTCCCGCCGACCATCCATTGATAGCCGACCAGCGTCTGCACGACGTCCGAGTCGGTGTCGCGGGTGCGTGAGACGAGTTTACCGGTGCCGAATTTTCCGTCGAAGTAGCGACGAATCTCGCCCATCCGGCTGTTGTAATTTTCGATCGTCCACTTGTCGTACTCGTACTGCAGCTCGACCTCGACGAGGAAGCCTTCCTTGAACTGAAAGACGGTCCGTTTCAGCCCTGGCTGGACCAATCCTTCCACCGTCCAGATCTCGCGGCGCTCTTTCTGGTCGCGGCTGACGATCTTCGCTTTTGCCGCGACGAGCACCTGCTCGACCTTGGCCGCGGGGTCATTCCAGCGGAAGCCGAAGGGCGGCGGGATGTCTTCGACAGCGTACGCGCAAATGCTCGAAAGCAGGAGCGCAACGAGGCTCGCGGCAAAGAGTCGCATGACTCGTTAGGCTCGCACAACGACGCGCGAGCGCGCCACGATTTCCGTATCGGCGGAGTCGCGAGATGATGATGAATGGCGGTGCATTTAGATTGCTTCAGCGAGCTTCGCACGGCTCACATGAGTGACGAAAATGCGCACGAGAAACAGCCGGTCAACCATCACGCGAGCGCTCTGTTTAGACGTTCAGAGCACCTGCCGGTTCAAATTTCGCGTCAATCGATTTTTCGACCGCGCGGAGAAATAAAGATCGGGAATTTCCTTGTCGCTCCTTTGACCCATTTCTAATCTCAAGCCGCTGGCAGAGAGGGAAAGAAAAGCGGGTGTGAACAATCTGTGAACAGCTCTCCAGCAACCTTAAAAGCTAGAATGACCAATATACCCCCCGCGCCAGAGAGAGCCGAAAATTCGCAGGCGAGCCGCGCGCGTGCATCGCGCGGCGATCGATGTGTCACGAGCGTTTTTCCCTCGTGTACACGCAATTTCCGCTCTTCGTTTCCGTCGCGTGCGTCATCGCGAAATATCTCCGGATTAGAAACGAAGCCGCGCGATTCCCGTAAATCTCATCGCGGACGCCCCGAATTCCGGGTCGTTTAACGCTGTTAACAAGTTCGTTATGGACGAGAAGTGTGCCCAGACGTGGTCGAAGCTTTCGGCGGCGCTAAAACCGCATGTCAGTGCGGATACTTACAAGCGTTGGTTCTCCGCCGTTCGGCTGACAAATGTAAGCGACGAACAGTTCACCTTTCTCGTCCCGAACAACATTTATCAGTTCTGGATCGAGAGTAATCACATGCCTGCATTGCAGGCCGCGATCGTCTCCGCGTTTGGTGAGCCGAGGAAGGTGAAGTTCACTGCGCCATCGGAAGACGGAGCGGCGCCGATCGACGCGCCAGCGGACGTGCCGGAAGTCGTCGAAGAAGAGTTAGCGAACGTACGCACGACGGGCAGCGGATCGCTTCCGAGCGGCCTGAATCCGCGCAACAACTTCGAGTCGTTTGTCGTTGGTCCGAACAACGAGATCGCACACGCCGCGAGTCTCGCGGTCGCGCAATCACCCGCGCGCACTTACAACCCGCTCTTCATCTACGGAGGCGTCGGTCTCGGCAAGACGCACCTCATGCAGGCGATCGGTCAGTCCGTCTTCTCTAAAAAGAAAAACGCGAAGGTGATGTATCTCTCGAGTGAGGTTTTCATCAACGAATTCATCGACGCGATCCAGCACAGCACGTTGGTGAAATTCCGGAAACGCTACCGTCAGGCTGACCTGCTTCTGATCGATGACATTCAGTTCCTCGGCGGCAAAGAACGCTCGCAGGAAGAATTCTTCCACACCTTCAACACCCTCTTCGATGGGCATAAACAGATCGTGCTTTCGAGCGATCGGCCGGCATCCGAGATCGCGAATCTCGAGCAGCGACTCGTCTCGCGTTTTGAATGGGGTCTGACCGCAGAGCTGCAGCCTCCGGATGTCGAAACGCGGACCGCGATCCTGCGCAAGAAAGCGCACTCCCTGCAGATCAAGCTTCGCGACGAGATCTTCGACTTCCTCGCGAACCGGATCAAAACCAACGTGCGGCGCCTGGAAGGTGCGCTCATGCGCGTCGCTTCATTCGCTTCGCTCAGCGGCAAAGAGCTGACGAACGAAGTGGTTGAGCATCTGCTCAAAGACATCCTCAACGAAGAAGCGCGGCACGCCGTAACGATCGAGCAAATCCAGCGACGCGTGGCCGAACACTTCGATGTGCGCCTTGCTGATATGACGAGCAAACGTCGGCCCGCGAACATCGCGTTCCCTCGACAAATCGCGATGTATCTCGCACGCGAGCTGACCAAAGCTTCGCTGAATGAGATCGGCGACGCCTTCGGCGGACGCGATCACGGGACCGTGCTGCATGCGTGCAAGCTGGTGAAGAAGCGGATGAAGGAGCAGGACAACATCCGTCAGACGATCTCCTTCATCGATAGCTCGCTGAAGCGCTGAGCATTCGCGAGAACCTCGTGCGCACGAGGGAGATTGCGGTTGCCGGATAAAAAGCTAAGCCTTACATCATAGCCGTTCGTTCGGCCGAACTCATGAAATTCAGCGTCACGAAAGAGAAGTTGCTCGAAGGATTGCAGCAGGTGCAGAACGTCGTCAGCACGCGGACGACGCTGCCGATTCTCTCGAACGTTTTGCTGCAAGCGGATGGTGATGAAGTTCACCTGACGACCACTGACCTCGACGTCGGCGTGCGCGGCGGCGTGGAAGCGAAGGTGGAAAAAAGCGGCGGCACAACGCTGCCGGCGCGACGGCTTTTCACCATCGTGCGTGAGCTTCCCTCGAGTGAAATTCAGATCGAGGTCGATGGGAAAAACGCGGCGTCGATTCGCAGCGGTCAGAGCTTTTTCAAGATCCTCGGCTTACCCGAGGAGGAGTTCCCGCCGCTCCCGAAGTTTGAAGGTGCGAAGAACGTGACGATTCCGCAGAAGGCGTTGCGCGATGGATTGCGCAAGACCTCGTACGCGATCTCAACGGACGAAACGCGCTACGTCCTCAACGGTGTTCTCTTCAGCCTGAAGGAAAACAAACTGACGCTCGTCGCCACCGACGGCCGGCGGCTCGCGATGGTCGACATCGAGCTGGAGTTTCCTCGCAGCCACGAAGCGGACATTATCGTTCCGACGAAAGCGGTGACGGAGCTCTCGCGTCTGCTCACCGATGAAGGCGACGTGAAGGTCAGCTTCGGCAGCGGGCAGATCGCGTTCGATCTGAACAACACGCTGCTCGTCTCGAAGTTGATCGAAGGAAATTACCCGAACTACAAACAGGTCATCCCGGCGGAGACGAAAGAGCGCGTCACCTTGGAGCGCGAGACGTTCCTGAATTCACTCCGCCGCGTTTCATTGCTCGCGAGCGACAAGTCGAATTCGATCAAGCTGAACTTCAGCAAGAACAACATCGACATCACCGCGAATACGCCGGAAGTCGGCGAAGCGAAGGAGTCGCTGCCCGTCACCTACAAAGGCCGCGAGTTCTCGATCGCCTTCAACCCGGAGTTCCTGATGGCGCCGCTGCGCAATCTTGGTGAAGACGAAATCTTCCTCGATTTGATCGACGAGATGAGTCCGGGCGTGCTCAAGATTCAGACGCCGTTTCTCTACGTGCTGATGCCGATGCGCATCAGTTCCTGATCGACTGCTTCCGCGACCGCGGAGACTTCGAGCTTCGTCAGATCACCAGCGGGCGCGCGAAGGACGCGTTTGTTTTGTGGTGCCCAAACTTCGGGATGAGTCGGGCCGAATAACAAGACGCACGGCGTTCCGACTGCGGCCGCAATATGCGAGATGCCGCTGTCGTGGCCGACAAACAACGCGCAGCTCTCGATGATCGCCGCGAGCTGAGGCAGGGGAATGTTCTCCGCGAACGTAGCGCGCAGAGCGCGAAAGGAAGCGAGCCGTTCCTGGTCGGCTTCGCCACCGATGATCAACAGTGCGGCTCGACTCATCAGCCGCTCCGCGAGTTCCGTCCACGAGGCGAGTGGCCAGTTCTTCTTCTCGCTTCCGCTGCCGGGATGCAGCGCGATGATTGGTCGCTCGCAGTTGCGCAGAAACGCGGACGCAAACGCGCGGTCGTTTTCTGACGGGTAGAGACACGCGTCGGCGGCGTGCGGCGTGAGGCCAAGTTCATCAAGCGGTCGCGCTAGCTGCAGGGTGGCGTGCGCGCCGTCGGACACCTTGGCCGGGCCGACAATCAGGTTTTCGACTCCGCAACGGCGCAGATTGCGTTCGAAGTTTCCGTCCGGATCAAAGAGGTAGCTGATCACCAGGTCGAAGCTGTTGAAGTAGTCCGCCAACTCGGAAGGAAGCTCCGTGTTGCGACCGAAGAACGCCGCGAGCGCGCTGTATTCGATCGAGCGAACGGCGTCGGCGTAGAAGCGTTGCTCGGCGAGCGCGGCGATGTGCTTGTAGCCGAGGATTTCGAGTCGCGAGGAAGGGAAGGCAGAACGCAGCGCACCGATGGTTGGCAGCGTCAGGACGAAGTCGCCGATCGCGCCGCCGCGAATCACCAGAATGCGCCGCATCGCGCGCCTAACGAGTGCTTAGTAGCGCGTGAACGCGCAGACGAGAATAATTGCGCCGTAGACCAGGATGAGCGCGTTCACCGAAATCCAGCGCGCGATCGTGCGCGTGCCCCAGGCGATGCCGTCGCGCATCAGATAAGGCATCGTGACCCAGAAAAGTCCTTTCACGATCAGGATGTAAGCGAAGACGGTGACAAGCAGCCGACTGGTCTCGTGGCGCAAGAAAGCCGCTTCGAGCAGCGGCTCGGCCGCGAGCAGGTAGAGAATCCCAAGTGCGCGGACGGCGAGGAATTCGTTCACGAAGCGAAGCACGAGCGCATAGCCGATCGGCAGAACAAAGAGGAGCGGTTTACGGAAGCTGGAGAATTCGCCCATCTCCATGGTGAGGAGCAACCAAAAGCTCCAGACAAGCGCGATGGTGAGCAGCACCGCGCCGACGATGGTGGAGCGCGGCACGGTGCGGATCCAGGTACGGGAGGCTTCGGGCAAAAGCAGCGCGGGCAGACTAACGAGTAGTAGAAAGACGCCAGCGACGATCCCGGCGGTCTGAAGGTTGAGGTGGTAAATCACGGCGCCGCAGAGTTACACGACCGGCGTGCCATACAAGCTGAAACCGGTCGCCTGTTCGACGCGGACGTTGATCAGCTGGCCGGCGCGGTTCTGCGCATCTTCGAAGAGGACGATCTTGTTCGTGCGCGTCCGGCCCATCAAGCGCGCGGCGTTGTAGCGGCTCGGGCCTTCGCACAAAATTTCCACCTCGCGTCCCACGAGCCGCTCGTTTGCGCGATGCGCTGAGGCGTCAACGACCTGAAGCAGGTCCTTATTCCGCGCCTCCTTCACTTCCTCCGGCAAATGCTCGCTCATGGTCGCGGCGGGAGTTTCGCTCCGGGGCGAGTAACGAAACACGAACGCGTTATCGAACTGGATGTGCTCGACCAGATCGCGCGTCGCCGTGTAGTCCGCGTCCGTCTCGCCGGGAAAGCCGACGATCACGTCGGTCGTGATCGCGATCTCCTCGCGGGCGCGCCGGATTCGCTCCACCAGATCGAGATACTTCTCGGACGTGTAAGGGCGATGCATCGCTTTCAGGATGCGATTTGATCCGGACTGCAACGGGAGATGCACGTGCTCGGCCAGTTTCGGGAGGTCGGCGAATGCGTTCACGAGGTCGTCGCGAAAGCCTATCGGATGGGGCGACGTGAAGCGCAGCCGTTCGAGACCTTCGATCGCGTGCACCGCTTCGAGCAGCTGCACGAAGGGGCTTTTTCCGTTCACCTTCGCGAACTCGTGGCGGCCATAGAGATTCACGATTTGCCCGAGCAGCGTCACCTCTTTGACGCCGCGCGCTGCGAGGGCGTGCACTTCGCGCATGATCTCGTCAATCGATCGGCTGCGTTCCGCGCCGCGCGTCCGCGGCACAATGCAAAAGGTGCAGTGCATGTTGCAGCCCTGCATGATCGACACGAACGCGGTCGTCTGCTGCGCCTTGAGCTGCTGCTCACGGATGGTCGCTTGTGAGCCGGCTTCTTCCGCGGTGTCGCAAATGGCAAACCGCAGGTCGTCCATGCGGCGAGCGCTCTTCCGTGCACGCGCTTCGACCACGTAGTCCGCGACGCGATGAAACTTCTGCGTTCCGACGACAAGATCGAGATGCGGCAAACCGTTGAACAACGACTCGCCACGGGCCTGCGCCATGCAGCCGAGGAATCCGAAGACGACTTCCGGGCGGCGCTTCGCCAGCGGGCTCATCATGCCCATTTTCCCGAGCGCCTTTTGGTCCGCCATGTCGCGTACGCTGCAGGTGTTGAGCAGCACAACATCCGCCTCGGCTTCGTTTGCCACGGCCTCGTAACCGCGCTCGACCAGCGAATGCGCGACCTGCTCCGAGTCGCGCTCGTTCATCTGGCAGCCGTAGGTCTTGATGTAGAATTTCGGCATGCGCGGGAGGCAACATTGGCACAGGCACACCAGCCGCGCCATGCGCTCGCGGCGGCGATGACGCGCCTCAGAGATTCAACTTCCCAAGGCACAGCGCGGCCGATTTAATCCGCCGCATGAAAGATCAGGCCCCGGCAATCGGCATCATCGGCGGGAGCGGCCTTTACCAGATGGACGGGGTGGAGAACCCGACCGAGCAGCGCATCGAGACGCCGTTTGGCTCGCCTTCGGACGCGCTCATCGGCGGGACGATGCATGGCCGACAAGTTTATTTTTTGCCCCGACATGGGCGCGGTCATCGCATCCTGCCGCACGAACTGAATCATCGTGCCAACATCTGGGCGCTGCGCTCGCTCAACGTGCGCTGGATTGTTTGCGTGACCGCGGTCGGCAGTTTGCAGGAGCAATACGCGCCGCGCGATATCGTGTTGCCGGATCAGTTCTACGACCGCACCAGCGGCGGATCGGAGCACACATTTTTCGGCAACGGCATCGCGGCGCACATCGGGTTCGCGGATCCGATCTGCACGGGACTCCGAATGCTGCTAGCGGAAGCGGCGGGCGAAGTCGGCGTGCGTGTGCATAACGGCGGCACCTACGTGAACATCGATGGCCCTGCGTTCTCCACGCGGGCCGAGTCGGAGCTCAATCGCCGCCACGGATCCGATGTCATCGGCATGACGAACCTGCCCGAGGCGAAACTCGCCCGCGAAGCCGAGATCGGACTCGCGACGATGGCCATGATCACCGACTACGACTGCTGGAAAGTCGAGGAGGAGCCGGTCTCGGCCGAAGCCGTCTTCGCGCATCTGGTCGCGAACGCGGAGATGGCGAAGCAGGTCCTCGCCAAGGTCATCCCCCGGATTCCGGAGCAGCCGAATTGGCCGGAGCATTCTGCGTTACGCGCCGCGCTCACCACCGATCGAAAGCTCTGGCCGGCGGAGACGATCGAAAAGTTGCGCCCCATACTGGCCCGCTACTTGTAGCGGGGACGGCGCAGTTTTTTCGCAGATCTGAGTCTCGGAAATCGCTTAGCAAAGATCGTACTTGGCGGTTCGAAACCGTTTGTCGTACTTTTCTCGTTGTCGGCAGTTACTGGAATTCTGCCGCGTCAAAGGAGCCACGAGATGAAGACAATTATCGCCACCTGCCTGCTTGCGTGTTCAATGTTGGCCGCGTGCCAGACTGCGCCGACCACCGCCAGCCGGAACGCCGCACCGCGCGCGAAACTTGCCGATCGCATGCTCGCGCAAAACCAGACGAATCCGTACGCCGCGACGGAGCCCGCGCCGCCAGCGGAAGGCCCGGAAGATATCCCCGCGACTCGTACCGTGGATCCGGTTCGTAATCCGGCTCTGCTCCCGACCCCTCTTCTGCGTGCGAACGCAGCGAGCGGCCTCTAATTACATATAGAGCGCCCAGGAGAGGAGCGCGGCGGAGTCCGTCCAGATCTGTCCGCCTCTCGGATCTCCGAGGACAACGGCGATCACGTCGCGGCCCGGTCGCGTGCCGCTGGAGATGAGGCAATGCCCGGCCGCATCGGTGTAGCCGGTCTTCATGCCGTTGCAGAACGGGAGCCGTTTCAGGACTTTGTTCGTGTTCTCAAACTCGCGCGTGTGCCCGTCGGCATAACGGAAGACGAGGTTCGGCAGGCAGATAATCGAGCGCACGGTTGGATTGGCGTAGGCCGCGCGCGCGATCAACGAAAGGTCGCGCGCGGTCGAGTACTGACCGGGGATCGGCAGGCCGTTTGGGTTGACGAAGTTGGAATGCGTCGCGCCTAACGAACGCGCTTTTGCATTCATCATCTCGGCGAATCCTTCAATGCTGCCACCCGCGTCGCGCGCGAGACAACGCGCAACGTCATTGCAGCTGTGAACGAGGAGCGCGCGCAAAAGCTCGATCCGGCTGTAGGTCTCACCGGCTTTGAAACCGAGCTTTGTCGGCTCGGCGTAGGTGTCGATCGGCGCGACCGTGACCTCGCGATCGAGGTAGCCGCGCTCCGCCACGATGAGGGCGGTGAGCAGCTTCTGCGTGCTGGCGACCGCGCGCGGCGCATCGGAGTTTTTCTCGTAAAGAACGTCGCCCGTCCGGGCATCAACCACGATGACGGCTTTCGCGCGTGTCGCAGGAACACCGCCGGGCAAATGCTCCGTCGGCTCCGCCGGCGCGGCCGGCATCGCGCGCACCGCCTCGAAGTCGACCTTCGGCTTGGCCGCGTGCTTCTTCTTCTTTTTCGCGGGCGCCGCGACCGCAGTGGTCGCGACGCAGCAGAGCAAAGTCGTCCAGAGCCGCCAATGGCGGAGAGCGTTGGAAGACCGGAAAGTTTTCATCGCGCGGAAGGTGCGTTAGCGGCTTACATGCCGCAAGCGTCGCAGTCCGGTTAGACTTACGTGCGCTTTGCGCGTTCGATCAGTTCGACCTCGTAACCTTCCGGTGCATCGATGAACGCGATTGCGCCGCCATCACTATTCCGATGCGGACCATCGCTGAGCGGATAACCCTTGGCCGCCGCTTGCTTCGCGAACTCATCGATGCTGTCGACCTCGAAAGCGAGGTGCGTCAGATCGGGCCCGACCACGACTGGCCCGCTCTCGTCGAATTTGCAGAGCTCGATCTCCTCCTCGCTGCCCGGCGCCTTGAAGAACACGAGCTGCGATCCACGACCGGAAGTATGGCGGCGTGTTTCTTCGAGACCGAGAACGTCTTTGTAAAACGAGACCGTCTTCTCGAGATCCTGGACGCGGTAGCGGGTGTGGAGGAGGCGCTTGATCATAGGGCTACCGTGAATACGCGGGGCACGGCTTGCAAACGCCTTCTAGTTTTCGCCGCCCGATGTGATTCTGTAGCGCGCAATGAAGCTCGTCATCGCCGCCACTGGAGCGAGCGGCACCTTGTACCTGCAGCGTTTACTGGAGCAGATCGATTGCAGCGCGAACGAGGTGCACCTCGTCTTGAGCGGACATGCGCGGCAAGTTGCTGCGCAGGAAATCTCCGAGCTCAAGATTCCCGCCGGTGTGCAGAAGCAGACCGAGAACGATCTCAACGTTCCGTACGTGAGCGGGTCGTCGCGCTTCGACGCGATGGTCATTGTGCCTTGTTCAATGTCGACGCTGGGCCGGATGGCTAGCGGCTCAGGTGAAAGCGCGCTGCTCCGCGCCGCCGATGTTTTTCTGAAGGAACGCCGCAAGCTCATCGT
>JALZAD010000079.1 GCA_030948555.1 Verrucomicrobiota bacterium
AAGCGCGCCGAGGGACCTCGCACAGCGTGCTGAGATTTTCGTTCGCCGCGGCGTACGCCAAGCACCCTGTGCGAGATCCCTCACCGTCTTCGCTGGCTCGGGATGACAGTCGCGCGTCAGGCAGGAAATCGACCCGCGCTCCAAAGCGCGGTCGTTTCTGGCAAGCCAAGCGCGATATTCATCGACTGCACGGCCTGCCCGGCCATGCCTTTCCCAAGGTTGTCGAGCGCCACCATGATTGCAGCGCTGCGGTCATCAACCGCAACGCCAATATCGGCAAAGTTGCTGCCGACAACCGCGGCAACGCGCGGGCTCTCCTCCACCAGCCTAACGAATGGCTCTTCCGCGAAAGTCTCCTTCACCCGCGCTGCAACATCGACCCCTGATGGCAGCGCAAACTGGATCGTTGCAAAAATCCCGCGCACGAACGGCCCGCTCTGCGGCACGAACGAAAGCTCGCCCTTTATGCGGCACGCCTTCATCGCCGCGGTCACTTCGGCGAGATGCTGATGAGTGAGAACTTTGTAGGCGCGAAAGTCATGCGCGCGTGTCGGGTGATGCGTCGTCGCGCTGGCCGACGTGCCGCTGCCGCTTGATCCCGTGACCGCCGTCGCCGCGATGAAGCCGACCTCGAGATCGCGCAACGGCAGAAGCGCGAGCTGCAAGGCAGTCGCGAAACAACCCGCGCTCGCGATTCGCTTTGCGCCGCGAAGCGCTTCGCGGTTCCACTCCGGCAAGCCATAGACGAATTCAGGCGATGCGCGGAAGTCCGCGGAGAGGTCGATCAACAACGCGTCTGTGTTACGAAAGTTTGAGTACGTCTTCGCCAGCTCTCCATGTGGCAGCGCGGAGAAAACAACGCTTCCCGTCGGGATCGTGCTTATCTCCGCCTCAAATTTTCCAGTCACCACGCCGCGGAGATTTGGATGCGCCGCGGCAAAATCCTGCCCCGCAAAGCTGCGCGACGTTCCGCGGATGCTCGCGACCTGTGGATGGCGCGAAAGCCAGTAGAGCAACTCGCCGCCGCCGTAGCCCGACGCGCCGAAGATCACCGCATCGATCTTCATGCGGCCTGTCGTGCGAGATGCGGTCGCAACTTTTCGAACACCATCTCGCCAAAGAGCTTCGGGTTCGTGCGCGCGTTCACCGCGGGCAAGCCTAACGACTCCACAAAGCGCGTCCCGACGCGGTTGTCCGTCGCCGGTCCAGTCACCACGTCGACCTCGAGTGCGAACGCATTCTTGAAGTGCGTCACCGCGCCCGCCACACCGACCGGATCGTTCGCGCAAAGGATGTGCACCTTGCCCCAGGCTTTCAACTCCGGGTCCTCGAGGATCGCCTGCACGCCGTACTCGCCCATGATCCCATCGCCCGTCTCCGCCACGATCAAATCGACGCCGCGATTCGCGAGCTCGCTCAGGATCACGCGCGCGATCGTCGCTGATGTCTCACGGCTCGTGCACGCCACGCCCGCGTCGGTGAAATCACAGATCGCGTCCGCGCCGTAGTCGCGCATGGAGAGCACATCGCGCATCAAGCTGACGCCAGTCAGCTTCGCGCCACCAACCTTGAACCCTTCCTGCGCGAGCAGCCTGACCAGTGCACACGCGGCGTGCGTTTTGCCCGCGTTCATACACGTCCCGGAGATGTAAATCACCGGCACGGGCGTCGCGTTTGCGCTGCCTGTCACCGCACCTGATTGGATGAACGCCGGCTGTCCTACGCGGCTGCCGAATTCTTTATAGAGGAGCACCTGACCGAGCACCTCGACTTCGAACGGCGCACCGACATCCGGGCTCGCCGAGATCGCCTTGCCGATCACGCCGCCGGTGTTCAAGAGATGCAGCGCATCGCCGGCCTTAACGTGGTCCGGCATCACGCCTTCGTAACCTTGCAGTGCATTGCGATGACCAAGCGCGCCAACGATGACGTCGCCATCGTGCAAGACGCTGAGACGTCCGTGCGGATCCTCGAGTTGATTGTAAACGCTCTTCTCACCGCGCACGCGGCCGGCGATGACGGCGCCGTGGCGCGTCTCTATTTCGGAAGTAAGCGTGACCTGCCGACCGAGCTGCAGGTTGCGCGTGACGGAGGCGATTTTATCGAGATGAACCCGCATCTATTCGGTGCGCTCCTTTCGCGCTTTCAACGCGAGCATCTGTCGCACGCCGAAAACTTTCGAGAACGCCGCGGCTTCGCTTCCGCTCCAGAGCGACGTGCCTTCGCCGTAGCTCGCCAGATCGGAACGCATCAGGCTATGCGGCGATCGCACGCCTTCGACGGTGAAGCTGCGCGGCTGTAAACGAAGCCGCACCTCGCCGGTGACAACGCGCTGGCTGGAACGCAGGAAGCCTTCGAGATCGCGCGCCACGGGATCAAAGAACTCGCCTTCGTGCAGCAACGTTCCGTACAGATTGCCCAGCTGATCCTTCCAGAACATCTGCTTCGCGCTCAGGACGAGCTTCTCCAGTTCTCTGTGTGCGGCGATGAGCAAGTGCGCCGCCGGTGCTTCGAAACCGATGCGACCTTTGATCCCGAGAATCGTGTCGCCCAGGTGAATGCCGCGCCCGATCCCGTACTGCCGGCCGAGCGTGTTCAGTTGTTCGATGATCGATACTGGATCGGCAGCGTTTTGATCGATTGCTCGCGGCGCGCCTTCCCCGAAACTGATCGTTAGGCTGCGCGCCGGAAGCGAGTCTTCGATTTCGCCGCCCGGATAAACTGCTTCCGGCAGATGCTGCCACGAGTCATGCGTTTCCTTGCCCCCGATGCTCGTGCCCCACATCCCTTCGTTGAGGCTGTACTGTTGGAGCTTCTCCGGAAACTGGAAGCCGCGCTCCGCAAGGAAAGCGCGTTCTTCGGCGCGGCTGAGCGCAAGATCACGAATGGGCGTCACGATCTCGAGCTCCGGCGTGAGCGCGCGAAACGCCACGTCGAAGCGCACCTGATCGTTACCCGCACCCGTGGATCCATGAGCGAGCGCACCCGCGCCGATTTCGAGCGCGTGCTTCACCACATGCTCCGCCTGGCAGACCCGCTCGGCGCTGACGGAAAGCGGATAGACACCGCCGCGCAGAACATTTCCCGCGAGCAGGAACCAGAGGTAATCCGCAAACAGATTCGCGCGCGCGTCGATCGTTCTGTGCGACGCCGCACCGAGCTCGCAGGCGAGTTTCTCGATCCGCGACAACTCGTTAGGCGAGAAGCCGCCCGTATCGACGGTCACGGTATGAACTTCCCGCCCCTGGTCTCGCAACCACAGGACGCAGAATGAAGTGTCGAGTCCGCCGCTGAAGGCGAGGAGCGTCTTCATGACCAATCAAACAAGCGCACCGTCGTTGCCGTGAGAAACTCACGACGCGCGCTCAGCCAGGTTTCTGTTTGCGCCAGTTGCGCGCGAAGTTCTTCCAGCGCGAGATCGTTCGTCGAGCCTTCTTCATCCGCGGCAACGTAAGTGCCGCGCGCAATTCCTTCCGCCACCTCCGCGTAGGCGTCGCGGAACGGCTTTCCGTCCGCTGCGAGGCGGCATGCTTCGCGCGCGGCGTAGATCTCCGGCGTGCACGCCGCGGCGGAAGTCGCTTCATTCACCTCCAGTGCCGGGATCAGCCGCGCCACGATCTGAAACAATTCCTCGCCATCGCGAACGATCTCGAGGAACGGCGCCTTCAGCAGTTGGTGATCGCGGTGATAGCTCGACGGCAATCCGCCGCTGAGCTGCGCGAGCAAGGCCGCCAGCCCGCGCAGCTTCCTGCACCGTCCGCGCGCCAGCTCGAGCACATCCGGGTTTCGCTTCTGCGGCATCAGGCTTGAGCCGGTTGTGAACGCATCCGGCAGCCTAACGAATCCAAATTCGTCCGTGCTCCAGAGGAGCAGATCGCAGAGTGCCTTCTCCAGCGTGCCCGCCGCGGAAACAATCCAGGCCGCTAGTGCTTGCTCATGTCGGCCGCGGCTGTTCATGACGTCGATCGGGCTGCGTTGCACGCGACTGAAACCGAGCAACTCCGCGCTCCGTTTGCGGTTGATCGCAAGGGGTGCTCCGAAACCAGCCGCCGCTCCAAGTGGCGAGCGATCGAGGCGAATCCAAAGCGCTGGCAGTTGTTCGATTTCTTCCAGCAACCCTTCGGCGAACGCGACGCTCCACATGCCCCAGCTACTCGGCATCGCGCGCCGCACGTGCGTGTAGCCGGGCAGGGGAGCGCTCGCGTAGCGTTGCGCGAAATCGAGGAAAGCAGACGCGCAGCTAGCCAGTGAATTCCCGAGATCGAGCAGGCGCGAGCGCATCAGTAAACGCAGCGCGGTTTGCACCTGATCATTGCGCGAGCGGGCGAGGTGAATCCTCCGACCCGGTTCTCCGAGAGCGTGTTCGATCGCGGTGTGACCATCCTCCTGCTCACGCGTGATCTGCGGCAGATTCGTCCTCAGCTCAGACAACGCCCTAACGAGTGCTTTCGCCTCCGCTTCCGGCAGCAACCCAGATTCGCCGAGCATTCGCGCGTGCGCCGCGCTGCCTTCGATGTCGAATGGCAGCAGTTCGCGATCGACGATGGGATCGTCGCCGACTGTGAAGGCGTGGACCTGCTCGTCCAGCGGCAGGTTCTTCGCCCAGAGCTGATCAGGCATGGGCGTTCTCCTTCGCGACCAACTCGAAGTAGCTGCGGACCGCGCGCTGGTAAAACGCCGCGCCGGTTTCGAGTTCATGGACGAGCAAGTACTCGTTAGGCCGATGGCTGCGGTTCGTGTCGCCGGGTCCGATCTTCACCGTTGGAATCTCTTTCAGAAAAGCCCAGTCAGAGGCGGTCGCGGAACCGATGCCGTGTTCCCGCCCGGCTGCTTGCAATGCGGCCCGCACGATCGGCTCCGACTCATCGGTCGCGACAGGCAGATAACGCGCCGAGTGCACCGCGACCTCGCTTTCGAGCGCTGCGTCGACGGCGGCAGTAACTTCATCGTGATCAAGATTAGGCGTGGTGCGGAGATCGACGAAAAACTCACAGCGGTCCGGCACCTGATTGCGCGCCATGCCGCCGGTAATCTGCGTCACGTGCGCGCGCGTCGCGCCTAACGAGTGGTCGTGCGCGAACTTCATCTCGGCGAGACGCGTGATGTCGCGCGCTGCTTTGTGGATCGCGTTCTCGCCCAGTTCGGGATGCGCGACATGCGCGGAGGTTCCATGCGCCGTGCAACGTAAAATCAGCATCCCGCGTTGCGCGGTGCAGACCTCGAGCGAGGTCGGCTCGCCGACGATGGCGGCGTCGATGCGCGGAAGAACTTCCTTCACCGCACGCATGCCCGCACCGCCGCGCTCTTCTTCGGCGACAAAGGCGAAGGTGATCGAACCGTCGATCTCCTCATCGCGTAGGACACGCGCGGCGATCATCATTGCCGCGACACAGCCTTTCGCGTCGTTAGCGCCGAGACCGATCAGCTTCTCGCCTTCACGCGAAAGTTGAAACGGATCGCTGTTCCAACCTTCACAGGGCGGCACCGTGTCGAGATGGCTAACGAGTAGTAAGCGCGGTCCTTCTTCACGCGCGATCGTGAACCAAACACTGTCGCCCGTCCGCTGCACCTCGAAGCCATCGCTCTGCAGTATCGTTGTCACACAATCCGCAAGACGCGCTTCTTCGCCCGAAACGCTCCGTGTGTTCACCAGCGTCTCCAGCAGTTCGGTCGCGGTCATTGTTTCTGCGCGACGAACATCGTCCCGCTGCCTTCGTTCGTGAAAACCTCGGCGAGGATCGCGTCGGATAGCACGCCGGAAACGAGGTGCACGCTTTCGACACCGCCCGCGAGCGCGGCACGCGCGGCGGCGATTTTTGGCTTCATGCCGCGCTGAATCGCGCCGCTCGCTTCCAACTCGGCGACGCGCGCGAGATCGACCAGCGGCAGCAGGCTGCTTGAGTCGTCTGGATTCGAAAGCAGTCCCGGCGCTTTGAGAACGAAGAACAGCTTCTGCACGCCGAGTGCGATCGCGATCGACGCCGCGACTGTATCCGCGTTCGTGTTCAGGATCTGGTGATTGGCGTCGACGGTAAACGGCGCGACGACCGGGACGTAGCCGCCCGTCAGCAGATGCCGAAGCAGCTTCGCATCAGTCTGTTCAATGTCGCCGACGCAGCCGAAATCAACCATCCGTCCTTCTGCTTCGACGGGCGGCCGGCGATGACTCCGCACCGTTGCCGCATCTTGCCCGGACAACCCGACCGCCTGCAGCCCGGCGGCGTGCATTGCGCTAAGTAAGTCCATCTGCGTCGTGCCTTTCAGCGCCATCTTCGAGGCTTCGAGAACTTCCGGCGAAGTGATGCGACGCCCGCCGACCTTTTCTCTCGTTAGGCCAAGTCGCTCACACAGCGCGTCGACGGTCGGTGCGCCGCCATGCACGACGACGAGCGGAATCGCGAAGCTATGCAGGAGCGCAAGCTGCCCGCAGACGCTTTGGCGCAGAGCTGGATCGGCGATGATGTCGCCGCCGATCTTTATGACGAATGGCTTGTCACGGAAGGCGCGCACGTACTTGGCGGCGTCTTTCAGCGGATCGAAGGGCGAGCGGGTGGTCATCAATTCAGCAGCCAATCAAGCAGCGCGCGCTGCACATGAAATCTGTTTTCCGCTTCGTCGATCACGCGGCTTGATTTGGCGTCGAGGACCTCATCGCTCACTTCCACGTTTCGCCGCACCGGCAGGCAATGGAGGAAAATCGCATCGCGCGCGGCTCTCTCCATCTGGCGCGCGGACATCATCCAGTCCGGGTGATGCAGGATCGCGTTCGTCTCCAGATGAGCGGACGTTGCGGGTCCCCACGATTTCGCGTAAACGGCGCGCGCACCGCTCACCGCCGTTTCCTGGCGATGTGAGAACGAGATGCTGCCACCGCTGGCCTGCGCGTACTCTTCCGCCTGCCGCACGACACCGCGGTGCAGCTCGAAACCTTTCGGATGCGCGACGCGAACTTCGCACCCGCGCGCGGCGGCGGTGAGCAGGAAGGAGTTCGGCACGGCTTTCGGCAGTGGCTTGATGTGCGGCGCCCAGGTTAGCGCGACGGGCAAACCTTTCGTTAGGCCAAACTGCTCTTCGATCGTCATCAGATCGGCGAGGCCCTGACATGGATGTTCGCGCGCGCTTTCCATGTTGATCGTCGGAACGGTCGCGTATTCGCGGAACGACTGCATGATCGAATCGCGGTGATCTGCGTCGTCGTCGCGTCCGCCGGCGAAGCTGCGCACGCCGAGCGCGTCAACGAATCGGCTCAACACCGGCACCGCTTCCTTCAAGTGTTCGGCGCGATCCTCGTTCATGACTGCGCCGATGCGATCCTCCAGTTTCCATGAGCCGGTGCCCGGCTCGAAGACCATCGCATTCCCGCCGCCGCGGAGCATGACGGCTTCGAAGGAGGCGCGGGTGCGGAGCGATGGATTGAAGAAGACCATCCCGAGAATTTTGTCCTGCAGGTGTTTTCGGTGCGGCTCGCGCTTCCAGGTTTTGGCGGTGGCGAGGACCTGATCTACGACTTCGAGACCGAGATCCGCGAGGCACGTAGCGTGTTTCATTAGAAGGAGCGGATCGCTTCGAGCAACGCGTTCACCGCTTCGTCGCTGACGTTCAGCGGCGGCATCAGTCGAACGACTTCTGGATCGCTGCTGCCGCCAACCAGAATCGCGGCGCGCTCGAGATGCTTTTTCAATGCCCTCGCGCCTGCGGGCACGCGCAGGCCGAGGAGCAATCCCGCGCCGTGAACTTTGCTCACGCAGGTGCTCGCCACGCCTTGGCGAATCTTTAGTTCTGCTTCAACTGCACGCTGCATCAGTCGCTCGTCATCGATCACTGCGAGGGTGGCGAGCAACGCTGCGCATGCGAGCGGCGATCCGCCAAATGTGCTGCCGAGATCGCCAGGCTTCAGTTGCGCGGCGATTTCTTCAGTCATCAACACGGCGCCCATTGGCACACCGGACGCGATTCCTTTTGCCGAGGTGAGCAGGTCGGGCGCGATGCCGTACTTCGCGGCGGCGAATGGTGCGCCCAATCGCCCGATGCCGGTTTGGATTTCGTCCAAGATGAGGAGCGTTCCGTTCTTGGAGGCTCGCTCGCGCAGCTTCGCGAAGAACGCAGGCGCGACTTCGCGGATTCCAGCCATGCTCTGGATTGGCTCGAGGATTACTGCCGCGACATCGCTGAATTCGAACGCATCAAGCGCGGCCTCATCGTTCCATGGCAAGTGCGCACACGGCGCAAGGAAATCCCGGTACGGGTCCGAGATCTTCGGATCGTCGGTGACGGAGAGAGGCAACGTCCCACGTCCGTGCCATCCACCTTCGAAAGCAGCGAACCGTCTTCGTCCGGTTAGCTTCGCCGCAATCTTCAGCGCGTTCTCGTTCGCTTCGCTGCCGCTGTTGCAGAAGAAGACGGAACGCATTCCGATTTCCGCATCAGAGTTGGCAAATGCGATGAGCGCTTCGGCGGCCTCGTTACGTACCGGCACTTCTGCCGCGCTGCTGTAGAAGAGAAGCTCGCGCGCCTGCCGCGCGATCGCATCGACGACTCGCGGATGCGAGTGGCCGGTGCTGCAGACGCAATGCCCGCCGTAGAAGTCGAAGTAGCGGCGGCCGTTTGCATCGAACACGCAATCGCCGGCGCCGCGGACGATCGGGAATGGATACGGCGCGTAGGTCGTGAGCAGCGCGCTGGATTTCGGCAGCTGCACGGAGGAAGAAGCTCGGTGCTGTGCGGAGGTCTTGATGGCGAGGGGCGGATATCGGAGCAATCGCTCCAATCGTCAATCGGTTTTGCGCAGAGCTCTGAGTCCGTCTGCGATCGCAAACGGCAGGTAGAGAAGGCAGAAGAAGACGAGCGCGAGCAGTTGCATCTGAAGCAGGTAGATCGGGCGCGCGTCGGAAAGGTAAATCAGGAGCGAGAAGGCCTCGGGCTTGTGGAGGAGAAAGCCGTAGTTCACCTGCGTGAAGTGATCGACGATCATCGCGCAGACGAAGTAGAGCTCTGACCAGGCGAAGACGCGCAGGATCGAGATGGGGTAGACGCGAATGCGACGCGTCAGCATAAGGAAGACGACGCCAATGATGATGGCGCAGTGCGAGACGAAGAAGCTGATGAAGCGGATATCGGGAAAGGCGTAGCGCAGGTTCGGGGTGAGGACGGCCTGCAAGGTTCCGCCGATGCCCCAGAAATAGGCGACTTCAAACCACAGCGGTCGAGCCGTCCAGAGCGCGACCATGATGACGACCATGGCCCAGTCGCACATCTGCATGGGCAACATCTGCTGCCAGGTTTGTTCGCCCTGACGGCGGATGAAGAGCATGTAGCCGAGGTAATTCGCAATCAGCGCGCCGAGGATGACGAGAACGATGGCTCGTTCGAGCCGCGGCCATTTCGCACGCCTAACGAGTGCTGCGAGCGCGAACGGCAGCGTCATCGTGAGGAAGATCGCGACGAGATGCTCGAAGCTGAAGGCGTGAAACTCGCGGGGCATTTGCGCGAAATTAGCCGTCATCTCGAGCAGAGCGAAGCGGAGTCGAAAGACCCCGTGGTCGGTCCACCGTCCTCAGGCGGGGTTCCTCGACTCCGCTTCGCTTTGCTCGGAATAACGCGCGTCAGCGAATCACCCAGAGATTGCAAGGGATCACGTCGGTAACCCAGGCGATGTGTGCGGGCAGCTCGGTTGATTCGCCCATCGGCTCAACCGGCACGACGAGCAGGTCGGCTCCGATGGACTGGACGAAATCCGAGGCTGCGAAGCCGGTGTTTCCGCGGATACACCGCGCCTCGATGTTAAGCTGGGTTCCAGCGGCTGCTCGATCGAGAAAGGCATCGAGCGCTTCCTCCTCCTCTGCGAGCGTGCGGGCGAACGGCTGATCTTCGCTCGCTTCCGGTTGCGTTGCGCGAAGCGTGGCACGGGCGGCGTCGAAGCTGGTATAGACGCGGATGGCGTAGAGCGTTTCGCAGCCTTCCTGCTCGGCGAGCTCGAGCGCCATCTTGAAGGCGCGCGTCGCGTGCTCGGAATATTCGGGCACGAAGAAGACGATGCGGCGGAGCGGCTGCGGTTCGCGTTCGGGCTTCGTGAAAAGCATGACCGAACACCGCGCTTCGCGGACGAGCCGGCGCGCGACATTTCCGAGGAACGAGCGGAGGACAACTTCCTTCTCCAGCGCGCCCGCAATAATTAGTTCGATTTCGCCGGCGCGCGCCGCGGCGAGAATGGCATCGGCCGGCGGACCGTCGTGGTAGTGGATCGTCGAGTCGGCGGGTAAATCCATGGCCGCGAGCGCATCGCGAAAGCGCCGCGCGGTCTCATCATTCTTCTCGCCGACATAGATAAGCGCGAGCTCAGCGGCGAGGCGTTCGCGCATCCGTTTCGCTTCCGCGAGCACCTGCTCGAACCGAGGCGAAAACGTGCTGGCGACCGCGATGCGTTTGTAGGTCGGGTGAGTCATTCGAGCGGCGGCGCAATCTCGTGCTTCGCCTTCGCTCGGCAAATCGGCTGGGCCTTTGCTTTTGGATTGCCTCTCTGTCACGTTCGTCGCGATGCGGCGCGCGATTTATCCCGGCAGCTTCGACCCGGTGACGAACGGCCACCTCGACGTGATCGAGCGCGCGCGGAAACTGTTCGACGAAGTGGTCGTGGCCGTGGCGCACAACGACCAGAAGCGCCCGCGGTTCTCGCTCGAGCAGCGGCTGGAATTTCTTCGCGCCAGTATTGGCAATCGCGAAGGCGTCGTGATCGCGTCATTCGAGGGTCTGCTGGTGGAGTTTGCGCTGCAGCAGAAGGCGAACGCTGTCATTCGGGGGCTGCGTGCCATCTCGGACTTCGAGTTCGAATTTCAAATGGCGCTCATGAATCGGAAACTGGAAGCGCGCGTCGAGACGATCTTCCTCATGCCGAAAGAGGAATACACCTACTTGAGCTCGCGCATCGTGAAGGAGATCGCGCGGCTCGGTGGAGACATCAGCGCGTTTGTGCCGCGGCACGTCGCGGAAATCTTCAAGGGGATCGCACCGTGAAGCTCCATCTGCGGCAGATTCCCGATGAAGGCTTGCATCTTGAAGGCGAGGAAGATTGCCCGCTGCACGATGTCGAGAACGAGGAGATCACTTGCGCCGGGCCGCTGCGTTATGCGCTCGACGTAGGGATCAGCGAAGGCTCGCTTTGGGCGAACGGCTCCCTCGCGCAACCGGTCGAGCTGACCTGCGTTTCGTGTCTGCGGCGCTTCGCGCATACGATCGAGGTGCCGGCGTTTGCTTTGCACACCGAACTCGGCGGGCCGGAGGTGATCGACATCACGCCGCAGATGCGCGAGGACCTGCTGCTCAATCTATCTGCGTATCCGCGCTGCGATCGCGAGGGCGATTTGGTCTGTCCTGGGCCGGGCGAGATCCGGACGGCGCAGCTTACGGAAGTCGAAAAGCTCGCGGCCGAGGAAAAGCGCAAGTCCGACTGGGGCGCGCTCGATAATCTCGAGCTGTGAGTTCAGAACGGGATCAGGTCTTTCCGCCGCTGGCGTTCTCGGAGTGGCGCGAAACGGCTGCGACGCTGCACATGTGGACGCAGATCGTCGGGAAGGTGCGGCTCTCGTTGACGCCCTGGATCAACCACTCCTGGCACGTCACGCTTTACGTCACGGCTCGCGGCCTGACGAGTTCGCCGGTCGCGCACGGCTCCGATGTTTTCGAGATCCGCTTCGACTTCGTCGATCATCACCTGCGTATTCTGAAAGCGAACGGCGAGTCGCGGCAGATCGAACTGCGGCCGCAATCAGTGGCAGAGTTCTACGATCGCGTGAGGCGTGCGCTCAGCGAATTAAAACTGCCAGTGAAGATCGATGTAGTGCCAAACGAACTGGCAGATGGAATCCGGTTCGATGTCGATGAGACGCACCGCGTTTACGATCCTGAATACGCGAACCGCTTCTGGCGTGTGCTTCTGCAGACCGACCGCGTGTTTAAGCACTTCCGTTCGCGCTTCATTGGGAAGTGCAGCCCGGTGCATTTCTTCTGGGGCAGCTTCGATCTCGCGGTCACTCGCTTCTCCGGTCGACCTGCGCCGCCGCATCCGGGTGGCGTTCCGCATCTGCCGGACTCTGTCGCGCGGGAAGCGTACTCGCACGAGGTGAGTAGTTGCGGATTCTGGCCGGGGAACGAGTCCATGCCCGAGCCTATCTTTTATTCCTATGCTTACCCGATGCCCGAAGGCTTCGCGGAAAGTGTTGTCGAACCGGCTGCGGCGAGTTGGAAGGCAACCTTGCGTGAATTCGTTTTGCCGTACGAGGCCGTACGCAATTCAGCAGCGCCCGAAGAGACGCTGCTGAAATTTCTGCAGAGCACTTATGAAGCGGCGGCTACTTGTGCAAGTTGGGACCGCGACGCTTTGGAGCATCACGGCGCCTGGCCGCGCTGAATCGCCGATTGGCTAGTTCAGCGAGCGCTGCATGCGCCGCTGTAGCAGCACCAGCCCGCCGCCGCCGAGCATCAGCATCAACATGGTGCTGCCGGTATCCGGCACGGCCGCTGGAGTCAGCGCAGCAACATTAACCTGCCAGCCGAAGTTTGCCTGCGGGTTACCGCCGAAGTTACTGAAAGTGCCAGCCGGGTTGCTGCCCGAGGGCCCAGCAGTTGTCCCTTGGAAGAACAGATCCGCGCTGCTGCCCACGGTCGGCGGGTTGTAGATACCCTGCCCGAGGTTGTTTAGCTGCGTTGCCGTCGCCGTTGTTCCACTGTTGTCGAAGAAGATCCCCGCCCAGATACTCCCGTTCGCCGGAATCGTGAAGAGGTTCGCCTGATTGAAGGTAAAGGTGGCTACGCTGCCGGCGGTGAAGCTGATCGCGTTGAAGGTGAGCGACGCGAGCAAGGTGCCGGGACCACCGCCTGCACCATTGATAGCGTAAAAGTTGATCGTCGGGCGCGCGCTCACCGCGGTGGAATTAAAGTTCGCAACCGAGAAGCGGAAGCCTGTGACGGATTGGCCAGCTGCGCCGGCAATGAGATTGAGGTCGTCGGCGACCATCGTGGTAGCGAAGAAACTGCCGTTCGAGGCGGCACCGCCGTTGGTCAACCCAAACCCGCTAAAGGTGGTGATATTGCTGTAGGCCGTGACTTGCGCGCTCGCAGGGAGCACTGCGACGATTGAAAGCAGCGCAACAACGAGCACTGCGAGGAGGGAACGAGATGTTTTTGGTTTCATGGTGATCATGGGAGGTGAGTGGGGTTTCGGGCCTGCGGCCGGCTGGGTTTGTTACGGCGAGTCCAGCAGACAACCATCTGTATAGTCAATACAATATCTCTTGGTAAGAGCGACCGCTGTTAGCCGAGACAGCCGCTTGTAATCCGGAGAGTCAGGAGCTCACTGGCCAACATTCAACTACATGCGGAAGCCAAGCTGCAGCGACACCATCCGAGGCAAGCCGGTTGAGACGAGACCGTCAGGCGCTTTGCCTGTCTCGACCTCGCTATTCAGTAGATTCTCGACCTTCAGACCAGCCGAAACGCGCTCGTTGAACTCGTAAAACGCGGCCGCGTCGACGGTGAAATAAGGCGCCAGCGGAATTGCATTTTGGTCGTCCTCGAACTGCGCTGTGCTGTAGCGCGCCTGCAGAGTAAACAAGCAACTGGTCGCGGGCTTCCACTCGATCGCGCCGCTCACCACATGCTCCGGCGTTTGCGCGAGCAGCTTGCCGATGAGCACGCGTTCGGCAGCGCGTTCGATTGTAGGCCTTGTGAACAGGTAACTCGTTCTTATGAAAACATGCGGCGTCATCTGCCATTCGCCCTTTAGCTCCAATCCGGGTGCGGTTACGAGATCGATGTTGCGCCGCTGACGCAGCACACCTCCGCTTGGGATGAATCCTGCCGAGCCGAATGTTCCCGGGCCGAAACCGACGGTCACATTGCCAACCGAATCTTGAAGCCGGTTGTAGAAGAACGTGCCGGCGAGTCGAAGCGCAGGCGCCGGGCGCCACTCGATTCCTGCTTCTCCACCCAGCAGCTGCTCTGGCTGCAGTTCAGGGTTGGCTTCTGTGATGACGTTGCCGACGCGGAAAGGCCGATAGAGTTCGTTCAAGGTCGGAACACGGAAGCCGGTGTAACTGGCAGCGCGAATCGACAGGGTCTTCGCCAGGTCCGCGGTGGCGCCGAGCCGGCCATTCAGGTCGTAGGCGGCGCGATCGGGAAAGTTTGAGCGAAGTGTGATCGCACCGGTTGCGAGGTCACGCTCGGTCCGTGACCCGTTGTTGAGTTGCCAGCGATCAAGGCGAACGCCGCCGCTCACCGTAGCCGTTTCAAACAACTTCCACCGATCCTCCGCGAACACGCCCAGGAAAGATTGCTCGCCGCCAGCCTTGCGGTCACGGGTAAAGCTGTTTGCCACGAAGCGGAACGACTCGTTCGTCGCGCCTTTCACCCAGCGCGCGTCTGTCCCGAGAGTGACCGAGTGCTGCTCGTTCTGGGCCAACGCGAAGACCATGCTGCCGCCCGCAGCTACCGCAGGAACATTATATTGATTGAGCGCGGGTGTTTCGATCGTGCGCGCGGTGTTGATCGAGCTGAAGGTGCTGCGGAAATTCCGCTCTTGAGCATAGCCGCTGATTCGCAGCTCGGCGTTTTGCTCCCGAAAAGCTTTCGCAAAAACGGCGCTGAAGTCTCGGCCGCGCGTCTCGTTTTCCGTGTAGATCGTTCCGTTGCCTCGTTGGTCGCGGAAGGCGCGCATCTGCACGGCCAACGAGCTGTCCGGGCCTAACGACACCTTTGCGCTGCCCTTCACTAACCAAGAGTCAGCGCTCGCGGCGTTATCTACTGGTCCGCGCTGGTTTGCCTGGATAACCGGATAGCCGCCGGTTGAAAAGCGTTCCGCCGAAAGGGACAGCGTTACCGCCTTTTCAACTAAAGTAGCAAAGACATCGGAGCTGTAGGTGTCGTGATCACCGATGAGAAGCTGCGCATCAGCCGACGTTTCCTCTGCCTGGCGTGAGTCGATGAAGATTGTGCCGGCAAGCGCCGCATTCCCGAACAAACCCGCGCCGCCGCCTGGCGTGACGATCACGCTCTGCGTCGCACTCGGCGGAATCTGGTTCCAAAGGATGTAGCCGGCGAAGGGATCGTTGAGCGGAATGCCATCGACCAGAACCAGCGTCCGGCCCGCCCCGCTCGGGCCGAAATTGCGCAGCGTGACACCTTGCGTGGTCGGGTTTGCAACGCGGCTGCTGCTCCGGCGGAACAAGCTAAACCCAGGCACTTCCGCGCGCAGGATGTCGTCAAGACGAAGCTGTGGTGCGCGACGAATCTGTTCGACCGCGAGAACGTCGATCGCAAACGGGCTCGTCGCCGCCGGATTCGGTTCGCGCGTGGCGGAAACAACAATCGCTTCGCCGAGAGCTTCCTGCGCGTGCGCTCTGCCTAACGACATCGCGGCGAGACAAAGCACCGTTGCCGCGCGGCGCCGGGTCTTCACGCGGTGCGGGTACTTGCGGGCGAGTACGACGATTGCAGCCGCTGCACCGCGTTCCGGAACTCGATCGGCCGCGCGATCGACTCAAACGGCTCCTGAAATCCGCCGGTGCCGCGAATCGTCACCGTCCCGTAGTCGAACATGCGGCCGAGAAAGCCCTGGTCGACAGCGATCGATTCGATCTTCGAGATGAACATCTCGAGGGTCTGACGCCGGATCACCCCCGTCTTAATCAAAACGCGCATGTTCGTGATGACCAACTCGCTACCCGCGTAAGCAATCGCCGGCGGCACCATCGCGAAGGCGGGGAATGGCAGTAGGAACCAGGCTAGCTCCGATCCTGTTAGCGCCTGGACAGCAACGGCGAAAGGCAGGGCGAGAAAAAGGAATAGAACCAATCCAAGCACTGCGAACCGAGCAAAGATGATCCAGTGGAGTGAGGTGCGCAGGTAGGCGGTCTCGTTAGGCCCGAGCGTTACGCGCGAGTAGGCGCCGAGCGTTTCGGTAGGGATGCGCGGAAGCTCCTTGTCACGGGCAGGAACAGCAAAGGGTGACGCGATCGGCCGGTTGTTTACCGGTGCGGGCGCAGGCTGCTGAAGAAGCAGGCTCAGCGGCTTGTGTTCTTCGTTCCGCCCGCCCGCCGCCAGATCGGTCGGACGAACGAGACCTTCCTCCAGGAGTTGCCCAATTCGTTCTCGGCTGAACGGACCGCGCGTCTCCCCGTTGAGATAGATAAAGATGTCCATCAGCGCGCCTATCGAAGCTGCCGCTAAGCTTCCGTTTTTTCCGCGACGTAAGCTTCGAGCGCTTCGCGCGTGATGGTATGGAGCGCACCACAGCGCGGACAACTAATTCTAAGGACCGATTCCTCGCCGAAGAGCTCAGCCGGATTCGACCGCATGATCGGCGCAAGGATCGAGAACATCCGCTCCTGCGAACATCCGCAGCCCCAGTGGTAGACGCGCTGCTCGAGCAAGCTAAGTGTCTCGGTTCCATCGAAGGCGCGAATCTTCTCTGCGTCGAGGTTGTGGAGCCAATCGAGATCACAACCTGGCTGGGCCGAGATCATGACGAAGTCTTCCGGGCCGTGCTGGAAGTAACGCGCCGGTCGTTGCTCACTCTGCGCGTAGTACTCCTCCACGATTGCGAACGGCGATCGCTGCGTGAACTCGATCGCACTGCGCCGCGAACCTTCGCGTTCTTTGACCAGGTCAGCGCAGAAGAGATTCCGCCCGTCGTCCTTCACATTCTCGGTGAAGATCTGACCGACAATGATGCCGCGCCGGTTATCGCCGGTAACGAAGAGGTTCAGGAGCGGCTCCTGGAAGTGGATCGTCCAAGCCCATGCTTCGTTCCAAGGCCGGGACGCGCAGTGCAGGGTGAGCGCGGCGAGTGCTTCCTTCAGCATGCCATCGTGTTCCGGCGCATGGCTGTATCCATACTGCCCCTGGTGCAGGTAGTAATCGACATACAGCTCACCGAAATCTGCACGTGCCACTAGAGCATTTCGTTCCCGCACGAAATACGTCCGGACATTCAATCCTTCTCCCCCGTTTTCTTCGCCCATTTCTGCGGGAACTTTGCCCGATGTTTCCGCGCGCGCGAATCGGGAATTGCGCAAAGCCTCGAAACGCAAGCGCGCGTCGCCAGAGCTGCACCAAGAGCGAGGGATCCGCTGAGTCAGGCCGACCTAGAATAGTAGATGAACGTGGGCAGTGAGGGGATCGAACCCCCGACCAACACGGTGTAAACGTGCCGCTCTACCGCTGAGCTAACTGCCCGTCAGGCGCGAACTATAACTAGGGCAAACGAGCTTCCTAGCCTTTTCTGCTTGGTAAAGGTAGTTGCACTTGCCCGTATGTAGCCTACATAGGCGCCATGGACTTGTCCTTAGATAAATTAAAAGAAGCCGTTTCGATACGTGAACAAATCGAAGCTCTGGAGCGTCGGCTTAGCTCCATCTTCGGCGGCGGATCGCGCTCCGGTTCAACTCAGGGTAGCAGCAGTGGAAGCAGCAGCAGCAGCGCTGGCTCTTCGAGCAGCAGCTCTGAAACAACCAGCGGCGGTCCTGGTGCTGGACGGGGTCGCGGACGTCGTCGGCCCATGTCACCTGCTACGAAAGCTAAGCTGGCAGCAGCAGCACGCGCGCGCTGGGCGAAGAGCCGTGGCGGAAGCGGAGCGAGCGCAGGCAGCTCTGGTGGCGAAAGCTCCGGCGCCGGCGGCAGCAGCGCGAAGAAGACTGGCAGCAACGCGAAGAAGACCGGCGGCAGTAAGCGTCGCGGCGGGATTACTCCTGCTGGCCGTCGTCGCCTGGCCGAAGCTATGCGTGCCCGTTGGGCAGCGCGTCGCGCAGGCAAGTAAGTCAGTTTTGTTGGTGACCCGTGGACCGCTACTGGCCTAGCGGTTCACGGTCGCCATCATCGTGGCGGGATATCGCTCGCCGCTAAACGCCTCTTTCGGCGCGACCTCGTCGATCCGCGCGAGGTCTTGACTCGTTAGGTAAACTTCCACCGCGCCGACGTTTTCCTGAAGATACTTCCGGCGCTTTGTTCCTGGAATCGGGACAATCTCCGGCCCCTGCGCCAGCACCCACGCCAGCGCGAGCTGGCCGGGTGAGCAGTGCTTCTCCCGAGCGAGCTCGCTCACTCGCTTCACCAAATCCAGGTTGCGCTGAAAGTTTTCGCCCTGGAAGCGCGGCATTTGGCGGCGGTAGTCATCTTTGGCGAGATCTTCAAACCGCTTGATCTGGCCAGTCAGAAAACCGCGGCCGAGTGGACTGAAAGGAACAAAACCGATCCCGAGTTCCTGGCACGTTTGTAGAACGCCCCCTTCAGGATCGCGCGTCCAGAGCGAATACTCCGATTGCACTGCGCTGATCGGATGAACGGCGTGAGCGCGGCGGATCGTCTCCGCACTCGCCTCGGACAAACCGAGGTAACGGACCTTGCCTGCCTGCACTAGTTCAGCCATCGCGCCGACCGTCTCTTCAATCGGCGTCTCAGGATCGACGCGGTGCTGGTAGTAGAGATCGATGCAGCCAACACCGAGGCGGCGAAGGCTGGCGTCGCAAGCTTGCCGGACGTATCCCGGCTTTCCATTTATGCCCCGCGTCTCCGGGTTATTTGGATCACGAACAATGCCGAACTTCGTCGCGATGACGACCTCCTCGCGATGTCCGCGCAAGGCACGACCAACTAGTTCTTCATTGGTGTAGGGCCCGTAAATATCGGCCGTATCGAAGAAGGTAACTCCGAGTTCGAGCGCACGCTCGATCGTGGCGAGCGACTCTTCATCATCGCGCGTGCCGTAGAACTCGGACATGCCCATGCAGCCAAGTCCAATCGCCGACACGCACGGCCCACCGCGGCCAAGTTTGCGTTGCTTCATGTCTGTCCTACCCAGGTGGAAGGAGCGATGTCGTCCCAACGGTCGCGAATCGCCTGGAACTCCGCTTCGCTCAATGCGCCGGCTTCCAGCATGCGCGCGTTTTGCTGCCAACGCTCCGGTTTGGTTGTACCAACGATTGCCGTATGCACGCCCGGCGCACTTAAGGTGAAGCGAAGTGCGGTCGCGACGGATTGCTCGACGGCACGACCGCGGATGAACTCGTAGTCCAGCTTCCGCAGACGATCCCAATAGGCATGCTGGTAAGAGTCGATCGGTTTCTGCCCCGACTTCCAGGCGGCATTCGCGATCGGCCGCTTTGCGATCACGCCCATGTTCTTCTCACGCGCGATCGGCAAGGTCAGTTCGATCGGCTCCTGATCGGCAATATTCAAAGACGTCT
>JALZAD010000084.1 GCA_030948555.1 Verrucomicrobiota bacterium
ATGTGCTGTAACGTCCGCTGTCCTCAGCGGAAGAATCCAGTGTGCTGCGACGACGCAGGCTACCGTATCACTCGTTAGGCGCCGTTGCCGTTTTTCGCCGCACCGTCAGCCCACGGATCGAGCACGACCTTGATGCATTCGTCCTCTTTGTCGCGGAACATCTTGTAAGCGTTCGGCGCGTCCTCGAGCGGCAGGTGGTGCGTGATGATAAAGGTCGGATCGATCTCGCCGCGCTCGATGCGATCGAACAGCGGCTTCATGTAACGCTGCACGTGCGTCTGGCCTGATTTCAAGGTGAGCGCTTTGTTCACGAAGGCGCCGACCGGGATTTTATCCGCAAACCCGCCGTAGACCCCCGGCACGGAAACGGTGCCGCCTTTGCGACACGCCAGGATTGCTTCGCGTAAGGCAATCGGCCGCTCCGTGGTCATCATGAGCGACTGCTTCACTTTGTCGTACAAATAAGCAGTGCCGTGCGCTTCCATGCCGACAGCGTCGATGCACTTGTCCGGTCCGCGGCCGCCGGTCATCTGGTTGAGCGTTTCCAGCGTCGGCGTCTCTTCGTAGTTGATCGTGACCGCGCCACCCTTCTCGCTCGCGAGCCGTAAGCGTTCGGGAAAACGATCAATCGCGATGACGCGTTCCGCGCCTAACAAGTAAGCGCTCTTGATCGCGAACTGGCCAACCGGGCCGCAGCCCCAGACCGCCACGGTGTCGCCGGGTTCGATATCACATTGTTCCGCGCCCATGTAGCCGGTCGGCAAAATGTCGGAGAGAAAGAGCACCTGATCATCGGTCATGTTGCTCTCGATTTTGAACGCGCCGACGTCTGCAAACGGCACGCGCGCATATTGCGCCTGACCGCCGGCGTAACCGCCAACGGCGTGCGAGTAGCCGAAGATGCCGCAGGGCGAGTGGCCCCAGAGCTTCTCGGCCACGGCGGCGTTCGGGTTCGAATTCTCGCAAAGCGAAAAGAGCGTGCGCTTGCAGAAGAAGCAGCTGCCGCAGGCGATCGGAAACGCGATTACCACGCGATCGCCGACCTTGATCTTCTTCACTTCCGGCCCGATCTCGACCACCTCGCCCATGAATTCATGGCCGAGAATGTCGCCCTTCTCCATCGTCGGGATGTAGCCGTCGTAGAGATGGAGATCGGAGCCGCAGATCGCGGTCGACGTCACTTTCACGACCGCGTCGCGCGGATCGAGAATTTTCGGATCCGGCACGTCTTCGACCCGGAGATCTTTGGCATCAAACCAGCAATTTGCTTTCATGTATTTCTTTCCTGCCTAACGAATGACTAACGAGTGATTACCGCTTGGTGTTGTCGGTGTCGTAGAACCCGGTGCTCGACGGCCGCCCCGCCGGCTGGCCTTCGGTGGTCACGACCTGGCCCGTTTCCATCACCTGCTTGAAGCGGTAAAGGTCGCGCTGCACCTGCACGGAGGGCTCTTCCCCAAGCAGCTTCGCGATGCTTGCGCCGAAGAAGCCACCCGGCGGATCGTATTGCATCTTCACCCGGACGAACGTGCCGCGGCCACCCGGCGCGCGTTCAAAACGCACCGAACCGGAATTGCTCACGTCCGCTCCGGGCAATGAGCGCCAGGAAATCAGTTCGTTCGGACGATCGTCGACGATCTCTGCTTCCCATTCGACGCTCGTTCCGGCCGGACCTTTGGCGCGCCAATGCGAACGGTTCTGTCCGGTTTTGCGCACGGACTCTAGGTGGCGCATGAACTTCGGGAGGTTCTCGAATTCCCGCCAGTAATCATAGAGCTCGTTCGCCGGGCGATCGATCGCGACCACCTTCTCGACCCGGATCGGCCGCGTATCGCGGCTGTTTTGCACCGCGGAAATAATATCGGCGATCATCACGCCGCCGACCGCACCCGCGGCCGCTTCGACGCGCTCGCGCTCGTTGCTGCGATCGGCCATGGCGACGCCGAGCAGGCTCAAATCCATGATGTCGCCGATGACGCGCGACCACAGCCAGCCAGCCGGTCGACGCTGCACGAGAATGCCAACGCCACTGAGGATTTCGCGCGCGCCGAGCGCGGCAAAAATGGTCGGGCGATTCTTCACCCCGATGAGACGCGCCAGTTCGCGCGAAGCGAAAATCTCAGCCAGGCCGAGCCCGATGCTGAATACGCCGAGGCCTTTCGCGAACATCTCGCGGCCGTCCATTCCACTCTGCTGATTGCCTGAATTCCGATTCATAAAAAATCCTCCACCTTGCGATGTTTTGTTTTGCGTGAGCACTAGTTCATCGGCTGCGGTGCGGACAGAGGATGTCAGAAGCGCAGCGAGGAGATTGTTTCCTGGAAAACTCCAACCTCTTGCGACAAGCGCGGCGAATTCGGAGTATGGCACTCTCCTACACCCTGTGTGAGCCGCTTGCTTGAACCAGGACAAGTGATGCGCGCAAACGCGTGCTCGTGACCCGCGCGGCGGGAAATATCGGGAGCGACTTCGCGGAGCATAGCAGGGCGCGTTACGAGAAGCGGCTGATGGTTCGCAAAGGGGAGGAGACGGACGAGATCACTGGGTCCGGCGAGATCACGAGCGGGCGATTTGTCCGACCTCGAGCAGATGAAGCAGGCGTGCCGCGGGATCGACACCGTGCTTCACCTCGCGGCAAACCCGAGCCTTTCCGCGACGTGCGATTCGATCCTGCCGGACAACATCGTCGGCACTTACAACACGTTCGTTGCCACGAAATCTGCGGGTTGTCGGCGCGTCGTTTACGCCTCATCGATTCACGCTGTGTCCGGGTCCGCCTGATGTGCAGGTGAAGACCACGGATCCGGTGAATCCCGGTGATCTTTACGGCGTCTCGAAATGTTTCGGCGAAGCGCTTGGTCGCTACTTTGCGGAGAAGGAAGGACTCTCCGTTATCGCGCTACGCATCGGCGCGTTCCAGCGGCGCGAGACGGCACACGCGCCGGAGAATGTCGGCCTGGTCGATGCGTTCGTTTCGCGCCGCGATCTGAATCAGTTGATCGGGCGCTGCATCGACGGAGCAGCTGCAGTTCGCGATCTTCAATGGGCTCAGCAACAACCGATTCAAACGACTCGATATCTCCGACGCGCGCGACCTGCTTGGCTATGAGCCCGAGGATGATTTCGCACAGGAAAATCCGAAGCTTGCCCGAGCTGGCGTAAGGGGAGATCGTTGCTGGGATCACACCGCACGCAATGAAACGAGTGATCGTCACAGCGCTCGCATGCTGCGCTGTCGCATCCGCCACGGCGCAGAACTCGGAGCGGGCGCCTCGCGGGAAAGCGGAGCATGTAGTGCTCGTCGTCTGGGATGGGATGCGGCCGGATTTCGCGACTGAAGCGTACGCGCCCAACCTGACGAAGCTCGCGGAGAGCGGCGTCCGATTTAAGAGCCACCACTCCGTTTACCCCAGCCTAACGAGTGTCAACGCGACCGCACTCGCGACTGGCGTTTACCCGAACCGCAGCGGGATGATTTCGAACTGGGCCTTTCGGCCGGAGCTCAACGGCGGCAAGCTCGCACGCATGGATGCGCCGGAGACAATCCGCAAAGGCGACGAATTCCGCGGCGGGAAATACCTGAGCGTTCCGACAATTGCCGAGCTGGTGCAGGCGCGCGGCGGGCGGACAGCGATCGCCGGAACCAAGACAGCGTCGCTTCTGCACAATCGAAAGCCGAGCTCGGAAGGTTCGGTCACGATCTTTGCCGGCAAGACCCTTCCGGAGTCAGCGCTCGCGCCGATCGTGAAGTTGTTGGGGCCGATCCCGTCAAGCGACGACCTGCCGAACGTCGCCCAGGATTCCTGGACGACGCGAGCTCTGACCGAGTGTCTCTGGAGTGCCGGCGTGCCGGAATTTTCACTACTCTGGATGAGTGATCCGGATCGCTCGCAGCACGCCACCTCGCCCGGGACGAAGGACTCGTTAGGCGCAATCAAATCGGTAGACACAGACCTCGGCGTCGTCTTGCGCGCACTCGAGTCGAAAGGGGTGCGCGAGAAGACGGACGTGATCGTCGCGTCAGATCACGGCTTCTCCACGATCGAGCGTGCGATCGACGTCGCCGGGCTTCTGCGCAAGAACGGCTTCAACGTCGCCGGCGACGAGATCACCTCGCTGGAGAAGGGACAGATTCGCGTCGCCGGAAACGGCGGCATGGTTCTGTTCTACATCGGCGAGCACGATCACGCGACGAATGCAGGCCTCGTGAAGTTGCTGCAACAAACGGATTTCGCCGGCGTCTTTTTCGCTCGCGAAGAACTAGCCGGCACCTTCCCCATGTCGCTCGCGCATCTCGACATCGATCCCGGCCCGGATGTGCTCATGTCGTTCCGCTGGAGCGATCGGAAAAACGCGAACGGAGTCGCGGGCATGATCGCGACGAACGACAGCGGCGATCCGAACAGAGGCACGCATGGCACGCTGAGCCCATTTGATCTGCACAACACCTTCATCGCGGCCGGGCCGGATTTCCGCCGCGCGATGGAAGATGAACTGCCGACTGCTAACATCGATGTTGCCGCCACCATCGCGAACATCCTTGGCCTCGCACCGCCCGAGCCGCTCGACGGCCGCATCGTTGCCGAGGCGATGGTCGGCCGCGACACGAAACCGCCGCCGGTGGAGCATGCGCCTGTCACCGTGACACGCGAGTTCCCGACCGGCGTTTGGACTCAGACGCTCGAGACTTCGAAAGTCGGCTCATCGGTCTACATCGATCAAGGCCGCGGCACCTTCGCGCCGAAGTAGCGGCTGCGGCGCGGCGAGTCCGCGCACGCGTTGCGCTGCGATGCAGTAGTATCGATGCACAGCGCGCAAACAGAGAACTGGCCGTCGCAGCTATGGATTGTCCGCCACGGCGAAAGCGCCGGGAACGTTGCGCGGCGCGAGGCGCTCGCCCGCGGAGGGCACGAAATCGAGATCGGCATGCGCGATATGGATGTCCCGCTCTCCTCGTTAGGCGAACGCCAGGCGGAAGCCGTCGGCTATTGGTTTCGGCATAACACCGACCCGCCCGATGCCATCCTTACTTCGCCCTACGTGCGCGCGCGTCACACCGCCGAGCTGCTCGCCGCCGCGGCAGGATGGAACGCGCCGATGGTACAGGACGAACGCCTGCGCGAGAAAGAATTCGGGATCATCGATGCCCTAACGAGTGCTGGCATCGTCTCGCGCCATCCGGAACAGGCGACGTTTCGGAAGTCGTTAGGCAAATTTTACCACCGCGCGCCGGGCGGCGAGAGCTGGTGCGATGTCATCCTGCGGCTTCGCAGCGTGAGCGACAGCCTGCGACTGGAATACAGCAATCAGCGGGTGCTCGTGGTTTGCCACACCGTCGTCGTCCTCTGCTTCCGCTACCTGCTCGAGAAGCTGACGGAAGAGCAAATCCTCGCGATCGACCGCGAGCACAACGTCGCGAATTGCTCGATCACAAGCTATCGGCGCGAGGACATGCGAGCCGGCGTTTGGACGCCCGAGCGCTTCAACTTCGTCGCTCCCATTCGCGAGGCGGGCGAACCAATCACCGACGAGTCCGATTCCGCCGTCGCTTCACGTTAAGCCGCGGCTCATCACTGACGCGCTCCTCCGTCGCTGGGCTTTGCCGGGATTGCAGGGCGAAGGCAGCAAGGAGACGCGCGGCCGCGCTTTGATCGTTGCTGGCTCGGAGGAGATGCCCGGTGCGGCGATTCTCGCGAGCACAGCGGCGCTTCGTGCGGGTGCCGGCAAAGTGCGCGTCGCGACAGCTGAGGCGGTCGCGGTTCACGTCGCGAGTGCGGTGCCGGAGTTGTTCGTGTCCGGGTTGAGTGATCGCGGCGCGGTGCTCGCATCAGCGAAGAAGACCGACGTCGTTCTGATCGGTCCGGGAATGCGCGACAACGACGTGATTCGCAAGTTGCTCGGGCCGCTTCTGAAGATCGAGACGCTGCGGGCGCTGATTATCGACGCGTCGGCGCTGCCGCTCATCGGGCGCGTGAAATTGCACGAACGGACGATGGTCACGCCACATGCCGGAGAAATGTCGGCGTTGCTCAAGCTCGAGAAGGAAGCGCTGGATGACGACTCGTTAGGCTACGCGCGTCGCTTCGCGCAAGACTCTGGCGCGGTCGTCGTGCTGAAAGGCACGGAGACCCTGATCTGCGATTCGCGCGGCGACTCTTACTTGAATAAGCGTGGCCATGTCGGCCTCGCAACCGCCGGCTCGGGCGACGTCCTCGCCGGGATCGTTGCTGGTTTTTGCGCGCGCGGCGCACCGCCGCTTCAAGCAGCGGTCTGGGCCGTTTCGCTTCACGCGCGTGCCGGCGGAATCGGTTTCCTCGCCCGCGAAATCCTCGACCAGATCCCGCGCCTAACGAGTGATCTTTCATGACGCGCTCTTGCTCCGACGGGCGGCGTTGTTTCGCGCTGCTGACGGATCTTTACCAGCTCACGATGGCCTGCGGCTATTGGAAGAGCGGCACGCACGATAGGGAAACGGTCTTCCATCTGTTCTTTCGCACGCCGCCGTCCAAGAGCGGGCTTCAGCATGGCGTGCGGACTGAGCGACGCGATCGAGTATCTCCGCACCTTGCGCTTCGTCGACGAGAAGCTGGATTAACTCGCTACCTTGCGCGACAACGACGGCGCGCCGCTTTCACCCGCGAGTTTGTTGGTTATCTCGGAGCTCTGGAATGGCGCGCTTGATCGCAGAGGCGCGCGGCGAGCGGATCACCGTCTAACTACTGCAAGGTGTAGACGCGCACGTAATCGAACTGCGCGGTGTATCCAGTGCCGCTCTGCGCGACGAGGCCGATCTTCGCGTTTGCGCCTAACGAGTGCGTCCACGTGCCGCCGCGCACCCAATTCACCGGCTGCCCGGCGACGTCTGTCTGGGTGGTCGAGTAGGCGGTGTAAAGTTCTTCACCGGTGCTGCTGTTCGTTCGTTTCGCGATGCGGAGGAACGTCCAATCCGCGGGCGTGCCGATGGGCGAGCTGCCGTAGAGCTGACCAGTCGGAACTTCCTTGCCGAATTCGGTCTGTCGCGTGCCGTTGATCGCGACGTGCACCAGTTTGATATAGCGATCGTCGTCTCCGTAGATGACGAGCCCGGCCTGCACGTAGTTGTGGTTGGTGAAGTCGCCTGCGATCGGCAGATACATGCGTGTCTCGACGAGATAGTCAGTCGTCGGTGTCGGCTCGATGAGGACGGACGCGTTGTTGCGCGTCTCCCACAGATCGGCGTTCTGCACCTGAAAAGCGAAGGTGCCATTACTCGTTAGGCCATAGGTGTTGGTGGGCGGAACGCGATTCATCGCCCAGCTCCAACTCCACGGTTTGCTGCCGTCGAATTCGTCCGACAGCTGCGGGATCAAGGTCCCCGGCGAATCAGGAACGACGAAGGTCGGCACGTAGCTGCTCGTCTGATTCGGCTGCGCAGCGGGGCGGTCGGTTACTACCTCCGACGGGCCGAAACCGCCTCGCACCACCGGCCAGATGTTGCCCCAATCAAGCGGGTCGAGATGCGCCGCTCGTTTCGTGACGCCGCTGTTCGCGAATGAAGGATCCGTGCGGTTCACCGACCCGTAGACGACCCAATCCTGCCCCGCAAAATCGGTTAAGACGGCATTATGCCCGGGCCCGATCCACTTGTTCCCGTTCATCGCCAGCGCGGGCGTTCCGCCGACGCGGCTCTCGAGGAAGCTCGCGCCTTCACGATCCTTGTAGGGCCCGAGCAGATTCGGCGAACGCCCGACATAGACCGTGTAGCCGGTCACGGCGTCGTTGCAGCAATTCGCCGACGACGCGAAGAGATAATACATGCCGTCATGCTTGCGGATGTAAGCGCCCTCGAAACGATCCGGCATTCCGATCGCCACCTCTGACGACTTGTCGGTCTTCAATCCGTCGGCCGAAAGCTTGCGCGCGAACAGGCCGCCAGCGTAGCTCCCATAGAACAGGTAACGCTGCCCGGTCGGCGTGGGCCCGTAGTCGTCGACGATGATAAATGGATCGTAAACCCAGCGACCGTTTTGCACTTCCACGACTGGCCCGCCGCTATCTGCCCACGGACCAATAGGACTCGCACTCGTCGCGACCCCGATTGCGCCGCCGCCGTTCTTCACCCCTGCCGCGGTCGCGTCCGGTGCGGTGTAGTAGAGGTAGAACTTTCCGTTGAAGTACTGGATGTCCGGCGCCCAGACATTATTGCTGTTTACCCACTTCGGCGCCTTGCTGAAAACATCGCTGACGTAGTTCCAGTTCACCAGATCGGTCGAATGGAACATCGTCATGAGGTGCGTTGAATACGCGCCCGTGCTGGTGCGATCGGCGTCATTAATCGCGCCGCTCGTGCAATACATGTACCAGTGCACGAGTCCGTCGCTGCCATTCACCGCGATGGTCGACGGGTCCGGCGCGTTTTGAATCGGCGCACCTTTGACGGTGCCGGCGATCGGGTATGCGCTGCTCGTTCCGCAGAGCGCGGCGAGCACGATGAGAGTTACGAACGTGAGGACGCTACGAGAGCGCCCCGGGGCGAGAACGGGATGTGTGGGCACGAGGAAGTGGGTTCCACGAGTGAATACGGGAACCGTTCCTCGAAATGCGAACTTATTGCTCCGGCCCAAGCGGCAGAGCCGCCAGCGTCGTTAGTGCGCGCTGGGCGGCGGCGCGATCTCGTTGACTGGTGCAATCTCGAGCCCGCGACGCTTGAGCAGCGGATCGATGTAAGGATCGCGGCCGATCATGTTGCGGAACAGGTTGAGAGCTTCGTCGCTCCCGCCCCGCGAGAGCAAGGTCGACCGGAAACGATCGCCGTTAGCTCTCGTTAGACCGCCGTGTTGCTTGAACCAATCGACCGTGTCCGCGTCCAGCACTTCGCTCCAGAGATAGCTGTAGTAGCCCGCGGAGTAACCGCCGGAGAAGGTGTGCGAAAAGTAAGTGCTGCGATACCGCGGCGGAACTTCCGGCAGATCGGTGCCGGCTTTCTTCAGCGCTTCGGCTTCGAAGGCGAGCGTGTCGTTAGGCACCTGCTCGGGCTTGAGTTGATGCCATGCCTGGTCGAGCAGGGTGGCGGAAAGATACTCGGTCGTTTTGTAACCCTGGTTGAACTTTTCCGCGGCAAAGACTTTGTCGAGCAGCTCGGTCGGCATCGGCTCGCCGGTCTGATAATGCTTGGCGTAGTTCTTCAGAATCTCCGGCCAGTCGCGCCACATTTCATTCACCTGCGAGGGGTACTCGACGAAGTCGCGCGGGACGGCGGCGCCGCTGAAGCGCGGATATTTCACATTGGAAAACATGCCGTGCAGTGCATGCCCGAATTCATGAAACGTCGTCTTCACTTCATCCCAGGTCAGCAAGGTCGGCTGACCTTCCGGCGGCTTCGGAATGTTGAGGTGATTACCGACCACCGTCTTCGTGCCTAACAAGCTGTTCTGGCCGACATAGCCACTGGCCCATGCGCCGCCGCGCTTGGAAGGTCGCGCGTAGTAGTCGCCGATGAAGATGGCGAGCGGTGATCCGTCGGCGTTGAAGACTTCCCACACGCGAACGTCCGGCAGATAAACCGGCAGGTCTTTCCGCTCCTTGAAGGTGATGCCGTATTCCTTGGTCGCGGCGTAGAAGACGCCGTCCGTCAGGACGTGGTTCAACTCGAAGTAGGGCCGGAGTTGCGACTCATCGAAGGCGTATTTGGCTTTCCGCACCTGCTCGGAATAGAAGTCCCAGTCCCAAGCCTCGAGCTTGAATCCGCCGCCCTGCTGATCAATCACCGCCTGCATGTCGGCGATCTCTTTGCGCGCGTTCGCGACCGCCGGTGGCGTCACGTCGCTGAGCAGCTTGTTCACGGTCGGGACGTTCTTCGCCGTCTGATCTTCAAGCTGATAGGCGGCGTGATTTTCGTAGCCGAGCAAGGTCGCGCGTTCCGCGCGCAGCTTGGCAATGCGCGAGACGACTTCGCGATTATCCCACTCGCCGCCGTGGCTGTTGCGCGCGAGCGATGTCTCCATGATCCGCTGGCGTAGCGCGCGGTTCTTCAAGGTCGAGAGCGGCGGTTGCGTGCTGGTGTTCTGCATCCGCAGGACGAACTTCCCTTCCTGGCCGTCTTCTTTCGCCGCCTTCTCCGCGGCGGCGATTGCGGTGTCCGGCATGCCGTCGAGTTCCTCCCGGGAATCAACCACGATCGACGAGGCGTTCTTCTCCTGGAGCACGTTCTGCTCGAACTTCGTCTGCAGCGTCGCGAGCTCCTGGTTCATCTCCTTAAGCTTCGTTTTGTCCGCGTCATTCAGCTTCGCGCCGGCCCGGACAAAATCCTTGTAGTAGCGCTCGAGGAGGAACTTCGATTCCGGGTCGAGCTTGAGTTTGTCGCGATCGTTGTAGAGCGTTTCGATGCGCTGAAACAGCGCGCCATTGAGGCGAATCGCGTCCTGGTGCGCGGCGAACTTCGGCGAGAGTTCCTTGTCGATCCGCTGCATCTCGGGATTCGTGTTGCAGCCGTTGAGATTCGAGAAAATGCGGTTCGCCCGGGTGAGCAAACGCCCGCTCTTTTCCAGCGCGACGATCGTGTTGTCGAAGGTCGGCTTCTCCTTCTGCGCGGCGATCTTGTCGACCTCCTGCAGATGCTCCGTCATCCCCTGCTCGATCGCGGGCTGGAAGTGCTCGTTCTTGATCTTATCGAAGGGCGGGAACTGATACGGCAGCGTGCTTTCTTTCAGCAACGGATTGTCGTCAGCGGCATGCATGGTGGAGGCGGCGGCGAGAAGGAGAGCGGCGACGATGCGGCGGTGCGATTTCATGAGCGCGGGCAATAAGCGACGGCCCGCTCCGGCGCGCAACTCGCCTGGACTCGTTAGGCAGGGACGGCGCTCCGCGACGCGGCGAGGAGCGGATGGAAAACCACGCGCTCCGTGTGAATCGATGCGCCGCGTTCGAAAAAGAATTGCTTCAGCGCTGGTGTGTAGAGCGACCCATCGCGCTCGTGATTGAGTGAGAGGTGGAGGCGACCGCCGCGAGTCAGTCGCGTGGCCACATCGTCGAGAAAGAACTGCCATTCGGGCACCCCCCAGAGCTGCCGGGTGTTGTGGCCGTTGAAGCAGATCATGTGAGCCGTGATCAGGTCGAACTTCCAGTCGAACTCCGGCAGCGGAACGAACGCATCGATTTGCCAGATCACGCGCGGCACTTTGAGGAAGCGCGTCATCTCCGCGAACAAGCGCAGACGATCGATATCGAGGCCGAGAACGTCGTGGCCGTACTGCTGCGCGATGTAGAGGAAGTAGCCCGCTCCGCAGCCGAGATCGAGGATGCGCAGCGGCTTCCCGCGATCGAGATCGAGCTCGCGCGCGCGGACCAGATTGATGCGGAGCCAGTGGTCGAGCTGGACATATTTCTGCGGCGTGTCGCCCGGATCGGGCACCTCAAACTCGCGGCGGATTTCGTCAAAACGCGTGAGCTCGATGGTGCGCTTCAGCCGCGCAACTTCCCCTTCCAGGGGACGCCGCAAGCGCAGCTGTCGAACGTGCCGAGCGACACTCGCGATGCCTTCGCCGTTTACGAATTTGGCGAGCTTGTGCCTAAACTTCATGACCGCGCTCAAGCTGCGCGAGGTCCGCGGGCGTGTCGACATCCGCCGCAGCTTCGGGCATCGGAACGCGCGCGGCGTGCGGCGCGAGGATCAGCTTCTTCGCGCCTTCGTCATCGGCCAGCGCGAGGAGGCTCGCGAATTCCGAACGTGCAAAAAATGCCGGAATGCCGACGGTACCCGAATACTCGGCCGCGGCGATCCGCGCGTTCACCTTGATTAACCTTCGCAAGCTCTCCGCGGTGACGAGCGGCTGATCGCAGGTCGTTAGAATTGCTGCCTCACATTCTTCGGGAAGCTGTTGCACGCCGGCACGAATCGAAGTGCCGATGCCGCGCGCCCACTGCTCGTTCGGCACGATCCGCACGTCGACGACAGAGACAGTTTGAGCGCCTGTCACCACGCAAATCGGCGCGCAGCCCGCACCTCGTGCCGCCTTGATCGCGCGCGCCAGCAGCGGCTCACCGCAAAAACGTGCGAACTGCTTTGCCTCGCCGAAGCGCGACGACGCACCTGCGGCAAGAACCACTGCGGCGATCCGCATTAACGGACCGGCGCCGCGGTAGCAACTTCGTGAATCGGCGCGCGGCGTTCCTTTAACGAAACGCCTGTCGCAGCCGCGTACACGATCTGGATTTCCGCGATGACGGAGAGCGCGATTTCCCGCGCTGTCTCGGCGCCAATATCCAAACCGGCCGGAGCGAACAAACGCGACGCGATCGTCGCGCCGGCATCGAGCGCATCGCTCAGCATTTCGTCACGGCGCCGCCGAGGGCCAACCACGCCGAGGTAGCGCAAACCCGCCGGGAGTAGATGGCGCAGGGCCGCGCAGTCGCGGCCGTAATTGTGCGTGACGACGATCGCAGCCGTCCAATGATCAACTTCACCCCGCCACTCTGCGATGCTCGAGAGCAGCACAGTTTCCCACCCGATGAGCTTCGCCTGTTCGGCAAGTGCGACGCCGTCCGCGCCGGAGCCGACGATCAACAAACGTACGGGCGGTTCGACGTCCTGAACGAGGCCGCCATCCGTCGAAGAGTCCGTTTCCTCCAGCCATCGGGTTCCGCCCGTATAGGTCGTCTCCAGGCGGAACGGAATTCTCGCGGCACTGAAGGTCGCGATTTGGTCTAACAAGTCGTTGCTAACCCGTTCGAGCAAAATCCAGATCGAGCCGGCACAGCCGAAGCGTCGCCGCGTATCGAACGGCATCAGCCGCGCCGCACCGTTTGCGATCACTCCCTGCGCAGCGGCGGCGACTTCATCTTCGAGACAACCCGCGCTGAGCGAGCCCGCGCATTCCCCAGTTTGCGACACCAGCATCCTCGCTCCCGGTCGGCGGTAGCTCGAGCCCCGCGCGCGCAGGAGCGTGGCGAGCGCAAACGTCTCGTTAGGCCGTTTCCGGAAAAGCGAGACAATCTCCGGGATGTCGTTCACGAGAGCAGCTTGTCGGGCGTAATCGGCAGATCGCGCACGCGTTTGCCGGTGGCGTGAAAGACGGCGTTCGCAACCGCGGCAGCGATGCCAGTGATGCCAATTTCGCCCATGCCGCGCGCGCCGATTGGGTTGAAGGCGAAGTCCGGTTCGCCGACGAACTGCACGTCGATTTCCGGAATGTCCGCGTTCGTCGGCACGTGATAATCGGCCAGGTTCCGCGTGACCGGCAGCCCGGTTTTCGGGTCGTATTCGGTCGATTCCATCAGCGCCATGCCGATGCCCATGACCACTCCGCCGATGATCTGACTGCGCGCCAGCTTAGCCGTCACAACGCGGCCGCAATTCATCACGCTCGTGACCCGCGTGACCTGCACGCGCGGCAGCAGCGGATCGATCTTCACCTCGCAGAAATGCGCGCCGAACGACTGGAAGACGACCTTCTTGTTCTCGGGCTCTTCCTTCATTTCGTTCTGCACTTCGATCGAGTCGCGGCCGGCCCGGCGCAGGACATCGGTGTAGCTGTCGGACTTCGAACTATCGCTCGTTAGACCAATTCGACCAGGCGCGACCATCTTGATGTCGGCCGCGTTCGTGTTGAAGAGCGGCGACTGCGAATCCTTCACCGCGAGCTGTGCGAGCTGCTGATGCAAGAGTTGCGCGGACGCGTGAATCGCGGTGCTCACAGTGGCGGTCGAGTTCGACCCGCCCGCTACCGGGCCGAATGGGTAGTCAGATTTGCCAAGCTCGAAGGTGACCTGCTCGAACGGTACGCCGATGAACTCGGACGATGCCTGCGTGAACGCGGTGTACGCGCCGGTCCCAAGATCATGCGTCGCGCATTGCACGAGCGCGCTGCCGTCGACCCGCAGGACGATTTTCGCCGCGGCCGCCAGCTTGTGCGCGGGATAGGTCGCTGTCGCCATGCCCCAGCCGACGAGCAGATCGCCATCGCGCATCGAGGCGGGTTGCGGATTGCGTTTGGCCCAGCCGAAACGCTCCGCGCCTAACGAGTAGCAATCCTTCAGGAACTTCGCGCTGAAGGGCGCCTTCTTAATTGGATGATTCTCCGCGTAGTTGATCATCCGCAGCTGCACGGGATCGATCTTCAGCGCGTAAGCGAGCTCATCCATGGCGCACTCCAGCGCGTATGTCCCAGGGCATTCGCCCGGCGCACGCATGAAGGTCGGCGTCGAGACGTTCAGCGGATAAACCACTTCTTCGACGCGGATGTTCGGGCTCGCATACATCATCGCGCTCGAGCGCGCGCCGCATGATTCGGTGTATTGCCCGACCGGCGACGTCAGCGTTTCGCTCACGTGCTGGACGGCTTGCAACTTTCCCTCGCGCGTCGCGGCTAAGGACAACGTCTGGCGCGTCGGCGTCCGGTGGCCGGTGCCGGTGAACATGAACTTGCGCGGGATGTGAAATTTCACCGGTACGCCGGTGGCCTTCGCCCCCATCGCGGCAAGGAAGACGTGCGGCCAGACCGCGCCTTTGCAGCCGAACGCGCCGCCGACGAACGGGCTGATCACGCGCACGTTTTCCAGATCGATCTGCGCGCTGCGCGACATGATGCTCTGCACGCCCTTCACAAACTGCGTCGCATCGAAAAGCGTCAGCTTGTTGTCGCCTTCCCAGACCGCGATCGTGCCGGACATCTCGATCGGGTTGTGCGTTTCGGTCGGGGTCATGTAGGTCGCTTCGACGCGCACCAGACCGGCGTCTGCGAGCGGCTTCGAAACGTCGCCCGTCTCGACCTGCACGTTTTCCTGATGGTTCCGCTTCGGTTTTTTCGCGGCGTCGCGCGCCGACTCCATGGTGAGAATGGGCGCTTCCGGTGCGTAGGTCGTGCGCACGAGCATGGATGCATACCGCGCCTGCTCGAGCGTCTGCGCAACGACCAGTCCAATGTATTGCCCGGCGTAGTAAACCCGATCGTCGCTCAGCGGATTGCGCTGCTCGTTACGGATGCCGTGGCCGCTGTTGCGTTCCTCTTTCGCCTTCGCCTCTTTCGGTTTCGGCGCGTTGAACGGTGTCAGGATTTTCAGAACGCCCGGCAGTTTGTCGGCCGCGCTTGTGTCCATCGACAGGATCTTGCCTTTCGCGATGTTGCTCTCGATCGGCCACGCATACGCGACGTTCGGCACTTCGAATTCAACCGCGTACTTCGCGCCGCCGGTGACCTTGAGCCGACCGTCGACCCGGTTCCGTGCGGGGCCGAGGATGTTCGTTTCGGGCATAACGAATCAGGCCATCTGCGACACGGTCGTGAGCGCGCGGACGATCGTGCGCTTCGCCAGCTCGATTTTGAATTTGTTGTCCTTGTATGCTTTCGCGTCGGCCAGCTCCGCTTCCGCGGCGGCGCGGAAAGATTGCTCGTTAGGCGCCTGGCCGACCAGCGACTGCTCGGCCTTGCTCGCGCGCCATGGCTTGTGCGCGACGCCGCCGAGCGCGAGACGCACATCGCGGATCGCACCACCCTCGACGTTGACCGCTGCGGCGACGCTCACGAGTGCGAACGCGTAGCTCGCGCGGTCGCGCATTTTCAAATAATGCGAGCGCGCGGCGAACGGCATCGCGGGCAGATCGACGGCAGTGATCAGTTCATCGGCGCCGAGGTTCGTATCGATGTTCGGCGTCGTGCCGGGCAGGCGATGGAAATCGTTGATCGCGATGGTGCGTTCGCCCGTCGAACCTTGCACGCGCACGACGGCGTCAAGCGCGGCGAGCGCGACCGCCATGTCGCTCGGGTGTGTGGCAATGCATTGCTCGCTCTGGCCGAGGATGGCGTGGATGCGGTTGAAACCGTTGAGCGCGCCACAGCCGCTGCCGGGCACGCGTTTATTGCACTGCGGAAACACCGGATCGTAGAAGTAATAGCAGCGCGTGCGTTGCAGGAGATTTCCGCCGGTCGTGGCGAGGTTGCGCAATTGCGCGCTGGCGCCGGCGAGGAGCGCTTCGCTCAAGGCGGGATAACGCGTGCGAATCAGCTCGTGCTCCGCGACATCGCTGTTGCGTGCGAGACCGCCGATGCGGACGCCGCCGTCGGGTAGTGCTTCGATCTGCGCGAGCGGAAGGCGATTGATGTCGACCAGGTGCGCCGGTTGTTCGACGCCCATCTTCATCAGGTCGATCAGGTTCGTTCCGCCGCCGAGAAACTTCGCGTTTTGATGACTCGTTAGGCCGTCGATTGCCTGCTGCGGATCAGCTGCGCGCGCGTAGGTGAATGGATTCATGCGCCGGCAGCTCCGTCTTTCCCGGCCACCGATCTGATTGCGTCGACGATGTTCGGATAGGCACCGCAACGGCAGAGATTCCCGCTCATGAACTCGCGAATTTCCGCCGCGCTGTTCGCATGGCCTTCATTGATCAGACCGACTGCGGAACAAATCTGGCCAGGCGTGCAGTAGCCGCATTGAAAGCCGTCGTGCTCGATGAACGCAGCCTGCACGGGATGCAATTGGTCGCCCTGCGCGATGCCTTCGATCGTGGTGACCTCGGCGCCGTCGTTCATGATCGCGAGACTCAGGCAGGAGTTCACGCGGCGGCCGTTCACGAGTACGGTGCACGCGCCGCATTGTCCGTGATCGCAACCCTTCTTCGAACCGGTGAGATCGAGGTGCTCGCGGAGCAGATCGAGCAAGGTCACGCGGGTGTCGATGTTCATCTCCACGGCGCGACCGTTGATCGTGAGCGCGAGCGGGACAGTCGGCGCCAGCGCGGCTGCACCTGCGACAGTCCCGACGGCAGCAGGCCCGTTTTGCGCATTCAGCCGGAGACGCGAACCGATCGCCAGCGCGGCGCTCGTGCCGGCAAGTTGCTTGAGAAACTTCCGCCGGGTCGACGGACTGCCGAACATCAACAGCGCATCGATTTCAGCAGGAGAAGATGGGAGCGGCGCGTCGTCGTCTTCGAATTCGTCGCCGTCACAACGCATCCTGATAGAATCGCGGCGCAGGTTCGTTTGGATTCAAGCCAAAGCGATTTTCCTGCGCCGCGATGTCACTCTGTTCGCGTGCTTAGCGGATGAGCACGCCGTGATGGCGTCCGCGGCGCTCATAGTGTCCGTGCACCCAGCCATGCCGCGTGCGATGGCCCGGAACCCAGACCCATCGAGTGCCGTGCTCAACGTAGTACGGCCCGCGGTTATAATACGGGCGATCACCGAGCTCGATGTTGATTCGTTGAGCTCGCGCAGTGGGCGTCGTCACGGGGAGCAATGTGCTGGCGGCAAGGACGGCCGCTGTTAGTAGCCTGTAATTCATCATCTTATTTCCTAATTCGGAACCGCTGCGCGATTGAGTGTGTCTTGCGTGTAACCAGACGGGCGTTGCGGCGGTCACTTCCCGGCTGAGGTGCGCGCGCGGACGAGAGCTGTTGCGAACCGACGCAGGAGAAACAGCATTATTTTGAATCGAAAAATCGTTATCGGCGTTGCGCTCGTGTTGCTGCTCGCGGCGGCCGTCGTGTTTTTCAAGACGCGCGGCGACGGCGCGAGCACCTTCCAGACAGCGGCGGTTTCACGCGGCCCGATCACGCAGGCGGTCACCGCAACCGGGACGCTGAATCCGGTGGTGAACGTGCAGGTCGGCAGCCAGATCTCCGGCATCGTGCAGAAGCTCTACGCGGACTTTAACTCCGACGTGAAGGCGGGGCAGACCGTGGCGCAGATCGATCCGGCGACATTCCAGGCGACGGTCACGCAGGCCGAAGGAGACCTGGCAGCGGCGCAGGCGCAGCTCGAGCTCGCGCGCCTCAACGCAGGGCGCACGCAGAATCTTTTTGCACAGAAGATTTCAGCGCAGGCCGACGTCGACCAGGCGACGGCCACTCTGCACCAGGCGGAAGCGACGGTGAAAATCAAGCAGGGCGCACTCGACAAAGCGCGCACTGATCTGGAGCGATGCACCATCGTGTCGCCGATCGACGGCACGGTGATTTCGCGCAACGTCGATGTGGGGCAGACAGTAGCGGCGAGCTTGCAGGCGCCGGTGATCTTCACGATCGCGAATGATCTCACTGCCATGCAGATCGACTCGAACGTGGCGGAAGCGGACATCGGGTCTGTCGCTGTGGACCAGGATGTGGAGTTCACGGTCGACGCGTTTCCGATGCAGACGTTCCGCGGGAAGGTGAAGCAGGTGCGCAACGCGCCGATCACAGTCCAGAATGTCGTGAGCTACGACACCGTAATCAGCGTGAGCAATCCAGAAGGGCGGTTGAAGCCGGGTATGACGGCGAATGTCTCGATCGTCGCTGCGCATCGTGACGATGTGGTGAAGCTACCGAATGCGGCATTACGCTTCCGCATGCCGGGCGCGACGCCGCGGCCAAGCGGCGGTGCGGCACCCGGCGCTGGTCGCGGAATGGGCAGCGGCGGACCAGGAGGAGCACGCGGCGGTGGCGGCGGCGGCGCGCAGCGTGGAGGGCAAGGCGAGCGTCGAAGCGAGCGGACAATTTACGTCCTCGCTGAACGCGGCGCGGAGCCGAAGCCGGTGCAGATCAAGACCGGAATCAGCGACGGCATATCGACCGAAGTTCTCGAAGGATTGAAAGATGGCGACACTGTTGTGACCGGCGCGGTGCAGGCGTCGGGTGCGGCAGCGCGGCCGGCGGCGAGCAACAATCCATTCACCGGCGGCGGCGGCCGTCGCGGACCGTGAAACCCATTTGTGCCTAACGAATCTCCGGTCATTCGCCTGCAGAACGTGCAGAAGATTTACCGCACCGGCGAAGTGGACGTGCATGCCGTGCGCGGCGTTTCACTCGACATCGCGCGGGGCGAGTTTGTCGCGCTGATGGGCTCGAGTGGCTCAGGCAAATCCACACTGATGAACATGCTCGGCTGCCTCGATCGGCCGACCTCCGGCGCTTACCTGCTGGACGGGGAAGACGTTTCGTCCTTGAGCCGCGATCGGCTCGCTGATGTGCGCAATCAGAAGCTTGGGTTTGTCTTCCAAAGCTTCAATCTGCTCGCCCGCACTTCGGCGCGAGAAAATGTCGAGTTGCCGCTCCTTTACGGCACGCGCCGCTTCACCAGTGCGGAACTTCGTGAACGCGCCGAACGTGTTTTGGCAGCCGTCGGCCTCGCGGGTCGCGGCGGCCATCACCCGAGCCAGCTTTCGGGCGGACAGCAGCAGCGCGTCGCAGTCGCGCGGGCATTGATCAACGATCCCGAAGTGCTGCTCGCAGACGAGCCGACGGGCAATCTCGACAGCCGGACGAGCGTCGAGGTGATGGACATTTTTCAAAACCTAAACGCGAACGGCATTACCATCGTGATGGTGACGCACGAGCCGGACATCGCGTCGTACGCGAAGCGCAACGTGGTGATGCGCGATGGCCAGATGTTGAGCGACCGGCTGGTCGAACGGCGGCTCGATGCGAAAGCGGAGCTCGCGAAACTCAACGACGTGGTTGAGGAAGTTCTCTCACCGGCCGGTTGATCATGCGCGTTGCATCGACATT
>JALZAD010000092.1 GCA_030948555.1 Verrucomicrobiota bacterium
GCGGGGAATTTCCAGCGGTCGATGACCAGCTCCCATGCCCATTCGATGGCTTCGCGCTTGAAGTAATCGCCGAAGCTCCAGTTGCCGAGCATTTCGAAAAACGTGTGGTGATAGGTGTCGAGGCCGACGTCGTCGAGGTCGTTGTGTTTGCCGCCGGTGCGAATGCATTTCTGCGTGTCCGCGGTGCGCGGCGGAGTCCACGGCGCCTTTTGCTGGCCGAGGAAAATGGGCACGAACTGGTTCATGCCGGCGTTCGTGAAAAGGAGGTTCGGCGAGTCCGGCAGAAGCGAGGATGAGGGCACGATGGTGTGCTCTTTCTCGCGAAAGAAATCGAGAAAGCTCTGGCGGATTTCGGCGGAGGTCATAGGCGGATGACGTTAGCGCGAAACGGCGACATTTCACCGCCGCGCGAGCCGAACGAGCAGTAGCGCGGCGGCTACTTCTTGTCTTCGTCGAGCTTCGCTTTCACCGCGATCTCGATCTCGTCGTAGAGCGCCTGATCGTTCTTCAGCACGTCCTTCGCGGCATCGCGGCCCTGCGCGAGCTGTGTGCCTTTGTAGCTCAGCCAGGAGCCGCGCTTCTCGATGATTTGTTTCTCGAGCGCGAGATCGAGCAGTGAGCCCGTAGTCGAAATTCCCTCGTTGTACATGATGTCGAACTCAGCTTCCGTGAAGGGCGGCGCGACTTTGTTCTTCACCACTTTGACCCGGGTGCGATTGCCCGTGACGACGCCGTCCGTTTGCTTGATCGCGCCAATGCGGCGGATATCGCAGCGGACGCTCGCGTAGAACTTCAGCGCCTTGCCGCCGGGCGTGGTTTCGGGATTGCCGAACATCACGCCGATCTTCTCGCGGATTTGGTTGGTGAAAATGCAGCAGGTCCGCGCTTTGGAAATCAACGAGGTGAGTTTGCGCAACGCGGCGCTCATCAGACGCGCCTGTGCGCCGACCGTGGAGTCGCCGATTTCGCCTTCGAGCTCCTGCTTCGTCACGAGCGCCGCGACGGAATCGAGCACGATCACGTCCAGTGCATTGGAACGGACGAGCGTCTCGCAAATGCGGAGTGCTTCTTCGCCCGAGCTCGGCTGGGACACGAGCAGATCATCGAGATCCACCCCGAGACGGCGCGCGTATTGCGGATCGAGCGCATGCTCGACATCGATGAACGCGGCGAGGCCGCCGCGCTTCTGTGCCTGCGCGATGACGGTGAGGGTTAGCGTCGTTTTGCCGGACGATTCCGGCCCGTAAATCTCAACCACGCGGCCGCGGGGAAAACCACCCACACCGAGCGCGCGATCGATCAGGATATTGCCCGTCGGAATGACTTCGATGTCGACGATCTTCTCGTCGCCGAGTCGCATGATTGCGCCATCGCCATAGTCTTTTGCGATCTGCTGGATCGCGAGGTCGAGGTTCTTGTTCCGCGCGGTGGTGAGCTTGTCTTCGGCGGTTTTTTCTTCGGTTTTTGCAGGCATAAAAGGAGTGCTTCTACGTAAGGCGCTTTGCTATCAGCGCCAAGAACAAAGGCGCAGGCGAACCCACCATCTGGGCAAAGAAAAGGCCGCGACCCTCCTCGGATCGCGGCCTCTCAGTCGGAGTGTTACGTCTTACGAGACGGTGATCTTCCGCGGCTTCACCTGCTCCGCCTTCGGCAGAGTGAGGGTGAGCACGCCTTGCTCGATCGTTGCGTTGATCTTGCTCGAGTCGATCGACGGATCGAGTTCGAACGAACGCCGGAAGTTCGCCCGGCGCGATTCGCGATGAACAACCGTGCCCTCGGGCGCGCTCACGGCGCGACGGCCGATGATCGTGAGTTCGTTGTTTTCGACCCACATCTCGAGGCGTTCCTTGTTCACGCCCGGCATCTCCACCTGAAGCGTATAGCCGTCGCCGTTCTCCGTCACCGTCGCCACGGGCGCGATGAATTGCTCCTGCGGCTGGTGACCATTCGCGCGGTTCTGCGTCTGATTTTCGCGGACTAAAGTTTCCATTCTGATCTCCTTTCGTTCCTGTTGTTGAAGCTGGTTAGCTGACGTTGACCTGGATCTGCTTCGGCTTGACCTCTTCCGCCTTCGGCAGCGTCACCTTGAGGATTCCGTCCTGATAATTCGCGGTGACCTTGTTCGCGTCGACGCGGGTCGGCAGCGAGACGCTGCGGCAGAATTTGCCGACGAAACGTTCCGAGCGGGCGGCCTTTTCGCCTTCCGCTTTCTCGTTTTTGCGTTCACCGCTGATCGTCAGCATGCCGTCATGCAGCGAGATCTCGATGTCGTCTTTCCGCATTCCGGGAAGCTCGACGACCGCGACCAGATCATCGTTCGTCTGGTAAAGGTCGAGCGCCGGCGACCAGCCAGTGAAAAGCTGCGTCTGGCCGTCCGAGCCGGACCAGAACGGGCTCTCAAACAGGTTGTCGATTTCGTTACGAAGCGTCGACCAGCGGTCGAGGCTCGGCCAGGTCGACAGACTTGGAGTTTGATAACGTATTAAGCTCATTGGTGTGTGTCCTTTCTCTTGGAAATTGTTGCGGCTTTCTTTTAAGCGAGTCGAATGCC
>JALZAD010000101.1 GCA_030948555.1 Verrucomicrobiota bacterium
GCGAATCTGCAGCTCGTCAGCAGCCAGCTCGATCACGAGCTGATTCTGACCGAGATCGTGGTGAAGCTCCTCGCCTGCGGAGGTAACTAGATGCTGGTCGTGCTCGTGCCGTCGACCTGATTGCGCGCCATCGGTCCGATGTATGGAATCTCCCAGCGCACTCCGCTGAACGCCTTCACCACGCAGATGATGAAGACGACGAGGAACGCGATCGAGACCAGCGCCCAGACCAGCGCCCAGAGCACGACAAACAATCCGCCGATCGCCGGGATGGATGAGAAGATCGCGTGGACGATGCGGTAGACGATGTCGAACATGATCCAGGCGCCGCCGAAGATGATCGACTGCATGGCGTAAAACCGGACGAACGAGTCGCGCTTTTCCAGAATGTAAAAAATGATTCCACCGACCAGCGGGATGCAGGCGAGCGCGGCCGCGACATTCGATGGCAGCCCGGTCGTACTCGCGCCCGGATCATTCGTGAAGGCGGGGGTCGGCGTGACAGGCGGGATAGGATCGGTCGGCTCAGCCATAGCGGATACTTACATGAAAGGTCCGTATCCATACAAGTGCGCACCCCGGTGGATGTGAGGCGAATTGCAATCAGCGCGGGCAATTCGCGTTACGACGCGCTGGTCGGGCCGGGTTTGTTGGCGGCGAGCGGCGCTCATGCTGCGAAAATTCTGCCCGCGCGGCGTGCTGCCGTGATTGCAGATGAGCAGACCGCCCCGCTCTTCGGGGAAGCCGTGATGGCAAGCTTGCGCTCGAACGGGATCGAGCCCGTTTTGATTCGAGTGCCTGCGGGCGAGGGAGCGAAGTCGCTCGAGCAGGTGGGTCGGATTACGGATGAGATGGCCGCGGCGAAGCTCGATCGCACATCGTTCGTCGTCGCGCTCGGTGGCGGAGTGGTCGGCGATGTCGCGGGATTTTCGGCGGCCATTTACCATCGCGGAATACCGCACGTGCAGGTGCCGACGACGCTGCTGGCGCAGGTCGATAGCTCAATCGGCGGCAAGACGGGCGTGAATACCGCCGCGGGGAAGAACTCGTTAGGCGCTGTCCATCAGCCGGCGCTCGTGCTCGCGGACACTGACGCCTTGCGCACCCTTCCGGCGCGGCGATTCCGGCAAGGCTTCGCCGAGATCATCAAACACGCGATCATTGCCGACCCCACACTCTTCGATCTACTCGAGGTGTTCGACCAGAGCAGGCTTCCTGAGTTGGTCGCGCGCAACATCGAGATCAAAGCCGCGGTCGTGGCGCGCGACGAAAAGGAGACGTCCGGCGAACGCGCGACGCTCAACTTCGGTCACACCGTCGGTCACGCGATCGAGCGGGCGGCTGGCTACGGAAGAATGCTGCACGGCGAGGCGATTGCGCTCGGGATTGTTGCGGCTTGTGAGGTTTCGATTCGCCGGGCCGGCTTCGCCAATGCTGAGCGCGATCAAGTCATCGAAGCGCTAAAGCAGTTCGACTTGCCGACTCGCTTGCCGAGCGACTTCCCGCGCGAGCAGATCTTGCCCGCGCTGCACGCGGACAAGAAATTCGAGCGCGGCGAAGTGCGTTTTGTCGTCACACCCCATCTCGGCGCGGCGCGCCTAACGAGTGATGTGACGCTCGCGGACATCCGCGCCGCGATCGAGACCTTGCAGTGAACCTACCCGCCCCGCGCGTGTCATCCCGAGCCTGCGAAGACGGCGAGGGATCTCACACAGGGTGGTGGATTACGCTCCGACCGAGCGTGTGATCAGCAGCGAGTGGGTGAGGTCCCTCGGCGCGCTTCGCCAGCCTCGGAATGACAGCATCTGCGCGGGTGGTTAGCTCAGGGAGTCGCGTCGGTTTTCACGCCCGCGCGGCCGTAGTACTCGAGCAGCCCGTCCAGCACACCGTCCGCGTACTCGCGAAAGATGCTCGGCCGATCCGTTCCGTTCACGTTCCGCACACCTTCGTAATCACCTTCCTGGATGCGCCAGAAGACCTCGTTGCTGTTCATCACGTAAGGCTCGTAGTAGACGACGGGACAATCATAAAGCCGCGTCGCGATCAGGTTGCGTGCGTAGAGATAGCCGGTCGCGCCGAGCTTCGTCACGTTGTCGGTCGTGTATTCGTAGGGCGGCAGGTGCGTCTTGAATGCCATCGCCGCAGCCGCTCGTTCCGCGAGCGGCAACTCTTCCGCACGCACGCGGCTCAGCAGCCGTTCGAGCATCTCAAAACGCACATCGTCGAACTCCAACTCGGGCGAGGAATACGCACCGTTGACCAGCAGGTGAAGGTGATTGCGATCGATCAGCCGCGGAGTACGCGGGTCGTCCCACGCCTCGGCATTGAAGTGCAAACAAAGCACCACATCCGGCTTTACCACCGCGTTCACGACCTCGGCTCGCGCGCGGATTTCGCTCTGCCGATAAAACAGCAGCTCGCTCTCCCAACGCACACTGTGTTCCTTCTCCGGATCATCAGGGCCGGTAAAGTCGTCCGGCGGATTCGGCGTGCCGTTGCGCACAAGATAGGCGCGCGCGACCTCGCGCAGGTCGTCCGGACGCTTCGAAGTAACGGGCTCGGTTTTGTCGCGCACGAACAACACCGTCGCACCATGGGCGCGCAACTTCGGCGCGAGCAGCTTCGAGACGAGCAGCGTCATGTCGCCTTCTTGCACCGGCTTGCTGTCGCCGACCTGATACCAGCGTTCCTCCATCTTCGCCCAACGCCCTCCGATGTGTCCCGGATCGAGCGCGATCTTCAATCCTGCTAACTCCGAGCCGTTCCGGCGCGTGGGCAGCGCAGCCGCATGTTTCCACGGCGTGGTGAATTTCTTCCGCGCCGCGTCGTTCGCTGCGAAGCGCAACGTGAACCACGTCTGCTCGTCGCGATTGATTAGGAACTGCGCGTGGTCTGCTTCGACCTGGATCAGCCCTGCATCCACACCGCGCGTGCAGTAAACATCCTGCAAGACGCGCGCGAATTCATCGTGCGTGATCGTCTCCTGATATTTCTCGAAGGCGGTCCAATCGGGCTTCTTGCCCAGAACGCTAATGTGATCGGCGGCGAAAAGCGGGCGCGCGAGGAGAAGCAGCGCAAGAGCGACGAGGCGAATGATCACGGGTTGGATTTCGAAACATTTACCATCATGTTCGCGAGATGCTGGCGATTCTCTTTCTGGGCGACATCGTCGGCGAACCGGGCCGCAGCGCGGTCATCGCGCGCGTGCCGGATTTAAAGCGGGAGCACGCGCTCGATTTTGTCATCGTGAACGGCGAGAACGCCGCTGGCGGTCGCGGCATCACGCCGAAGATTGCAATCGACCTGATGCGCGCCGGCGTCTCGGTCATCACCACCGGCGATCACATTTGGGACCAGAAGGAGATCATCCCCTTTCTTGCGACCGAGCCGCGCTTGCTCCGGCCGATCAACTACCCAAGCGGCGCACCCGGCGCAGGCTCGATCGTGCTCGAGACGGCCAAAGGAAAAATCGGCGTGATCAATGTGCAGGGGCGCACGTTCATGCAGCCGATCCTCGAGAATCCATTCGCCGCGATTGATCGCGCGGTGAGTGAGATGCGTGAAGAAACCGCGATCATCATGGTCGATGCCCATGCCGAAACGACGAGCGAGAAGATCGCGATCGGACGCTTTCTCGACGGCCGCGTTTCAGCCGTCCTCGGCACTCACACCCACGTCCAAACAGCGGACGAGCAGGTCTTCCCCGGCGGCACTGCCTTCATCTGCGACGCCGGCATGTGCGGGCCTAACGAGTCGATTCTCGGTCGCGCAATCGATCCGATCGTCACGCGCTTCATGAACAATCTCCCTACCCCGATGCCGGTGGCGAAAGGCGAGGTGCGCTTGTGCGGCGTGGTCGTGCAGGTGGATGAAACCAGCGGACGGGCCGTGTCGATTCAACGGATCAACGAGTTCTACCTGCCCGCACAGCTCGAACCGGGCATTGAACGAAGAGCGGACGCGGTTGGATCCTCCTTCTCGTGAAGACAGCAGCTCTCCTCACCTTCGCCGCGGTCCTCGTTGGATGTGCGACCGCGTCGGCCCGCATTACGAAGGTCGAGATCGATGGAACTGCGCTGTTCTTCCTCCGGCGGCATCTAGTTTCCGGCGGCGACTTCTCCTATCCCGAGCAGGCTGCCGCGGCGAAATACAGCGGCTCAGCAGGATACCTGATGGAGCTGAATCCCGAAGGCAGCATCAGGAAGCTGAAGCTGAAGATGTCGAGCGGCAATGCGGCGATCGATGAGCACGTCAAGCAGACGCTGCAACGATTCGTCTTTAAGCCAGGAACGAAGGGACCCTTGCAGTGGTATATCAGCTTCTTCTGGCCTGACCGGATCAAAGTGATCCTCACGCCGGGGCGAGATCAACCCAAGGGCAGGTTAATCGGCCGCAAACCGTAGGCGGCGCGCGCTCACGCGGGCCTAGATTTACTCGTCGTCTTCCGCGTCGCCGTTCTCGGCCTCTGCGTTTTCCGCGTCGGCATCATCGGCCTCGACGGAGAAACGGCGTTTGCGCCGCGCCTGCGGCAGCGGGGATAACGTCATGGTGATGTTTCGGCCCGCGATCTTCGGCTCCATTTCCACTTGAGCCATCGTGTTCAGGTCGTCGCGCACCTTGTACATCAACTGCATGCCGAATTCCTGGTGCGCCATCTCGCGGCCGCGGAACTGCAGCTGCGCGCGCACCTTGTTCCCCTTATCGAGGAACGACTCGGCGTGCCGCATTTTCGTCATGTAATCGTGCTCGTCGATGTTCACCCGGAACTTGATCTCCTTCAGCTTGGTCCCGGAGGATTTCTTCTCCTTCTCCTGCTTCGAGAGATCGTAACGGAACTTTCCGAAGTCGACGATCTTGCAGACCGGCGGGTTCGCCGTCGGCGCGACCTCCACCAGATCCATCCCGGTGGTCTGGGCGCGGCGCAGCGCATCGGAGAGTTTCATGACGCCGAGCTGCTCGCCCGTTGCGCCGATAATGACCCGGACTTCACGCGCGCGAATCCGGCCGTTTACACGAATTTGATTTTGCAGTTTAGATCGAGCTCCAGACCGGCGGATGGGGAGTGAGCCGCCTCGCCGTGTACTTCCTTAATCGCACTCTTCCGGCGTGGGGTATGCCTACTCCGAACACTCCTGCCTCGCCGCAGCTGCGATGACTACGACGACGGACCAGCGGTGCGCGCCGGTCGAGGCCAGTAAGGTGCAACATGCGTGCCTAGGCAAGGTGAAACTAGGCGCGTCGCCGCCGAAGGTGCAACGCGAGCGCAGCCAGGCCACCGACCAGCAACGCAACCGAAGCAGGCTCGGGCACAGTAGCGCTCCGCAGCGTCACGTCATTGCCGTCGCCGCCGTGGTAACTGATCACGAAAGAGTTCGACCCGATCGCGACTTGCGTTCCTTCGCTCAAACCTTTGAAGAAGCCGATCGTCGGATCAGCCGAAGTGTTCTCCGCGATGGTGAAAACGGTTCCGTCACCGAGATGTGATCCTCCGAGATCCAGCGCGAACAACGTTGCTCCGTCCGCGAGGCTGAGGCCGTTCACGGTCACGCGGTCGCTCATCAGGGTGTCGCTATTCAGCTCGAACCGAAAGACCGCGGTCGAGTCCAGCGAGAGCCAGCCAGCGGTGGAGAACGCGCCGATTCCGTTGTCGCCCGGGGCGATCGTTCCTGTCGCCCCGCTTGCTGAGCCGATGATCAAACTACCGGCGAAGCGACCATTTCCACTGAGCTGTCCATGGTTCCTCACGTAAACGAAGCTGCTCGCAAGCGAGCCGTCCATCTGCAGGACTGCGCCTGCTGCGGAGACGAGCGTCGGCCCGTTGTAGCTGTTCACGCCGCTGAGGATGAGCGTCTGCGCCGCAGCGAGATCGAGGCTGCCGCCGATTCCTGAGATCGTGCCGGAGACTTCGTAAACCGGGTTGCCCGCATCACTCGTTAGGCTAGCAGAAGGAGCCGTGTAGCCGACGATGTTGAGCCGCTTCGGCCCAAGGACAAAGTCCCCCGCTCCGCTAATCGCACCGGCGCTGATCGCGCCGTTGCTCGAGCCACTAATGTCGAATGTGCCGCCGGCGTTGGTGATCACGCGTGAGCTGCCGCCACTGGCCTGATCGAGGAAAACGGTGCGGCCGCCGGAACCTCCATTCGTGCCGCCATTCGTGATCAACGTCGCGCTCGCCGCGGTCGCTGTGTCTCGGAACGTGAGTTGTCCGCCACCTGCACCCGCCGTCGTTCCGCCGTTTGTCGTGATCGTCGCAAACTGCGCGGTCGACTTCCCGGTGAACTGCGTCTCGCCGCCGGATGAACCCGCCGCGATGCCGCCGAGGTTCGTGATGTTGCTACGCGAGGCGGTCGCTGAGTTGAGGAATGATGTTGTGCCTCCAAGCGCATTCGGAGCTGAGCCGCCGCCATTCGCGATCATCGCATTCCCGGCGGTCGCTAGCGACGTGAAGCTGGTTGAACCGGAAGCAACCGCGCCCGCAAACGACGCGCCATGGTTAATGATCGTCGCGTTCGCGGCAGTGCTCGTGGAACCAAAAGAAGTCACGCCGCCGCGCCCGGCAAACGCGAGCGCGCTCATGTTGCGGATCGTCGCTCCGTC
>JALZAD010000102.1 GCA_030948555.1 Verrucomicrobiota bacterium
AACGTTATCGTGATGGATCGTCTTCCAGGACTCGAACTTCTCCTGGCTACGGGTTCCTGGGTTATCTTACAGGCCGCCGCGATCGCGTATGCCCGCGGCGGCGAAGGCGGCGTTCCCTCCAGCTCGCGCTACATGGATGTGCTGGCGTTGGGATCAGTCGTAAACGGCATTGCTCTCGCCTTTTGCTGGTCTGCCGTTGACACCGGCACCGGCACCGCGCTGCGGCGCGTGATAGCCTTTGCTGCCGCTGCGTGGGTCTTGGTTGTCGTGATCGGTGCGATCCAGCTCAGCTATCAAATCACAAAGAGCCAAAGCGGGCGCGTTGCCTACATGCGCGCGGAGGAACAGAACATCCGCTACTACCTTGCGACAGGTGATCGGAGCGCGATCAACGGAGGTTCCGGCGCAAGGGTTCCCTACCCTGATGCCCAGCGCTTCGCGACATTGATCGACGACCCGACCATTCGGAAGATCCTTCCGGCAGGCGCGCGAATGCCATTGCGTCTCGACAACGTGGAGCCGCAGAAGCCATTCGTGTTGACTGGTGTGAGCGCGACGTCCACGGAGCGCGTGTGGAGTTCCTTCACGCAAGAAGGCGCGGCAGCTCAGGTGCTGTTCCAGAGCCAACAGTTCTCGACGACGTTCCCGTACCTGAGCATCGACTTTACCGGAACGCTTGCGAATCGCATGTCGCTCCATCTCAAAAACACCGCCACCGGGCGACTCTCGCGCGTTTTTCCCGGCGGGCCTTTTCGAGATGGCTGGCGCACAGGCTACGTCGCGGTGCCGCCTCATGAAATCCAAATCCTCGCACGCGATGAAAACGAATCCTACTGGTTCGCCTTTCGCGAACCGCAGGAGCTCGGCCGCCTCTCTTATTACGCTGCGCGGATGGTGTCGCATGGGACGCATCTGTTTGCCTGCGGAATAGCCCTTTATTTGTTCAGTGTCGCCGCGGCACTGCGTCCTCGTCGACGTTGCGTGTGATCGTTGCTAGTTTCCGCAGGTGCCGACTGGAAACTCTGAAACGTCGCGTATGATCGGCACCACGATCGCCACGCGAGCTGAACTCGCGCCCGCTTACGTTCTAGCGCAATCATTCCTCCGACATCATCCCGGCAGCCGGTTCACCATTTTGGTCCCTGATGCCTTTGGTCTCTCGGCCGATGCGCGAGACGGCGTGAAAATGCTGGGGCTGGAAGAAATCGGCCTCGCTCCCGCCGACGTTCACCGATTGCCGAAGATTTATCGCGGCGTGGAGCTCGCCCGCGCGGTGAAGCCGTGGCTCCTGAAGTCCCTGCTGTCGGCTGAGTTTCAATCAATTCTCTGCTTTGAGCACGACATCGAAGTTTTCGCGCCGCTCGATGACGTAGCGAAAAGTGCGGTAGTGGAGGGACCAATATGGGCGGCCCGCGACAACGAGCACAGGGTTGGGACAGCTGACCCCGGCTTTATCGCGCTCGGACCTTCGGCTGGAGAGTTTCTCGCTTCGTGGTGCGAGAAGCTTCGGGCACAATTCGATCGCGGGGCTTCGCTCGAACCAGCGACGTCCGATGGGACGTCCGAAATTTCCTCGCCTCACCTGCTTGACGGCGCGGGATTTAACGTCGGCTACTGGAGTCTAGCCAATCGCCTTTTAAACGCGCAAGGCGACACCTACGAGCTCGACGGAGAGCGGCTCCGCTTCTTCCATTTCGAGGGCTACGATCCGAAACGTCCGCACCTGCTGAGCACCGGGCAAGCGCATCCCCCGCGCGTGCTCCTGAGCGAATCAGCTCCGCTGCGAAAAATTTGCGACGAATACCGCGCGAAGCTCGCCGTTGCGGAAAAGCAGGAGCGGCGGACGGATCGTTTCGGGTATGGCTTCCTTCCCAGTGGAACTCGCATCGACCGTTTCATGCAGCGGCTTTACCGGCGAGCGCTTGTTCGCAGCGAACAGAAAGCGGGACCACAACCTCCTGATCCCTTTCGCCCCGAAGGCGAGGGCTCTTTCTTCAAATGGCTGAATCAACGGGCGTTCGACGGACAGCCGATCGTTACGCGCTATATGCTCGAGCTGCACGCCGCGCGAGGCGATCTGCAGGCGGCATTTCCGGAGCCGCTGGGAAGCGACGCAGCTGCATTTCTCTCGTGGTTTGTCACGACGGGTGCGCGCGAAGAAGAAGTTCCCGCGCGTTTACTGCCTGACGATGCCGCGTCGGTCAGTGTGACTGAAATTGCGAAACCAGCGAGGGCTGGCACAGACGAGCTTGTCGTAGAGGTGGTCGGCTATTTTCGTGCTGAACTCGGAATTGGTGAAGCCGCACGTCTGCTCGTCACCGGACTGCAAGCTGCCGACGTGCGCTGCAACACCGTTTCTTTCGGCGATACGACCAATCGGCAGGAGCATGCGTTCAACGAACAACGCGCTAATTCCGCCCAGGCAGCGATTGAGATCGTTTGTGTCAATGCAGACCAACTACCGAAATACGCGGCGCAATCTGCCACGCTCGGCGCCGCAAAGCGTTACACGATCGGCTTCTGGTTTTGGGAAGCGAGTGAATTTCCGGAGAGC
>JALZAD010000113.1 GCA_030948555.1 Verrucomicrobiota bacterium
GCGCGTCGGCGCAGTAGTGGAACATGCAGGTGGCGTTTGGAACAACCAGTTCGATCGAATCGGACGCATGCCGGCGGTGCTCATGATCCACGGCGAACGCGACGCGCGAGTTCCTTTTGCGAAGTACGCGCAGCCGCTGATCCCGGTCCTGCGTCGCCGCGCGGCAGCGTTCGAGAAACATGTCTTTTCTGATGAAGGTCATGGCTTCACGCAGGCAGCCATGGTGTCAGTGCGGGCGGAAGCTGCGAAGTTCTTCCGGCAGCATTTGAAACCTTCGTAATCGGCATCGGACCGGCGGTGAGCGCTGCGCTGGTTCGGGCGAGCTCGTGCTTCGGCGAAACCCTAAACGACGCCTCGCCGATGGAAGCGGGAGGGAACCGCTGCTAGTGATGCCGCATGAACTGCATCGTCATCACGAGCATCTTTCCGCCGACGCGTGCCGTGCAGGATTTCGCCCGGCGCAGCGACTGGCAGCTGATTGTGGCGGGCGACCGAAAGACGCCGGCGGATTGGCGGCACGAGAACGTGCGGTTTCTCTCCGCGACGGCGCAGGAAGAGCGCGGCTTCAGATTGAGCACGGCGCTGCCTTGGAATCACTACTGCCGGAAGATGACCGGCTATCTGGAGGCGATGCGGATTGGTGCGGAGCAGATTGTGGATACCGACGATGACAACATTCCGAAAGAGAACTGGAGTTTTCCGGAGAGTGACGGCGCGTTTGAAACCACTGCGGTCGATCTCGGTTTCGTGAATGTTTATCGCGCATTCACGGACATGCCGATCTGGCCACGCGGGTTTCCGCTGGAGCGGATTCACGCGCCTGAGTCACGAGCGTTGGCGGGCGAGTCGCAGCAGGTGAAAGTCGGGATCTGGCAGGGCTTGGCGGATGGCGATCCGGACGTGGATGCGATCTACCGCCTAACGAACAACGAGCCATGCTATTTCGCAGAACGGGCGCCGCTTGTCCTCGGTCGCGGGACTTGGTGTCCGTTCAACTCGCAAAACACGCTGTTCGTGCGCGAGCTGTTTCCGCTGCTCTACCTGCCGGCGTTCGTCACCTTTCGATTCACCGACATTCTCCGCGGCCTGGTCGCGCAGCCGATCGCCTGGGCTGCTGGATACCATCTTGGGTTTACCTCCGCGACAGTCGTTCAGGAGCGGAACCCGCATGATTACCTGAAGGATTTCGAATCCGAAATTCCGTGTTACCTGCTTTCGCAAAAGGTGGCGGATACTGTCTCAGGTGCGGTGCGAGAAACGGCGAGTGTCTCCGAGAATTTGCACGCCGCTTACGAAGCGCTCCTCGTGGCCGGCGTTGTGAAAGACGAGGAGCTGCGCGTGCTCAACGCGTGGCTGGAAGATCTGCGGCAGTAGGAAGACCTTCGCGCCGAAGCTGCGCGATAAAGAAAATCCAGAGCACGACGACGGCGTAGAATTTGATCGAGATCAGGAGCGTCCACCAGCCGCGACGGAGCGACTCATCGGCGAATGGCACTCGCCAGCCGATGATGCAAAGCGCTGCAACGAGCAGCACGACGAGAGGCATGCGAAGTTCGCCTCTGAGCAGGATCGCGAGGGCGAGGAGCGCGGCTGGAAGAATGTAGACGAGATGGTGTTCCCACGAGAGCGGCGCGATCAGGAAGATGACCAACAGGAACGTCGCGATCTCGGTAGAACTCATCGCGCTCCCCCGATCGCGGCGCGCGGCGCGAAAGGCAAAGAAGGCGCTTAGGCCGAGCACAGCCAGCGCAAGCGCGGTGGCGATTGGCTTCGCTAACGAGGCAAAAGGCAGCGGCGCTTCGGAAAGGTCGCTGCCGATGAAGAGCCGGGAAATGAACGCATTGATGTTCTGGTTCCAGAGCAGCGCGGAAGCTTCGTGATTCGTGTAGCCACCTTTCGGCAGCACATACTGGAGCCACGTCGTCCAGATATGCAGCGGGAAGACCACCAAACTTAGCGCCGTGTAGAACCCGAAGAAGACACAGGTGAGCGCGATGGCTTTGTATTGCTTCCGGAAAAGCATCGGTAGCAATAACAGCACCGGGTAGGTCTTCAGGAGAATCGCGATCGAGAGCGGGAGTGCGATCTTCCACGCCGCGGAATTTTCCCGCATGCCGGCAAGTGCAAGGAAGAGGAACGGCAGCACGATCAGGTTCACCTGGCCGAGTTGCAGAGTGACGATCGCGGGATCGAAGAGGAACAGGTAGACCAGCGAGAGGCCAATCATCAGATCGCGCAGCCAGCGCTCGTCAGGGTGCGGGACGAGCCGCGTTAGCATGACCCAAGTCGCCCACAGATAGCAGACATGGCTCGCCAGAATCATGAGCGCCTTGCCCGCTGAGAAGGAGAGCAGGGCGAGGGGCGAAAACGCGAGCAGCGATGGCGGCGGATAGAGGTAGGGAAGAACACGTGTGCCCATCTCCTGCGTCGCCATGTCGAACGATGTCGGGAGGTAGGGCGACTGGCCCTTCAGGAACGCCATCACTGCGGCGTAGTGATACGACGGGTAATCAACGCTACTGCCGGGCAGCAGCCGGACGCCCTGGTGGTAGGCCCACGGAACGTAGAGGAAGACGACCAGCGCAATCAGCACCGGCTTCGCGAGCCGATCGGGCATGACGCTCTAAAGCGCGCCCGCGAGCCGCAGCCGGAAGAGCCGCCAGAGATTCGCGAGCGCGTCCTTGATCACCGCTAAATTCACGCTCGCACTGGCCGAGCGATAGTGGATCGGAACCTCCGCAACCGCCATGTGCCGACTGTAGGCCTTCATCTCCGTCTGGAAAAAATGACCGCGCGAATGGATGCCGCGCGACAGCACCTTCTCGAGCGCTCGCCGCGTGAACAGTTGGAAGCCGCTCGTCATGTCGCGCAGACGCGTGCCGAGCAGCAGGTTCGCGATGAATGTGCCGCCGCCGCTTAGCACTCGGCGTTGCCAGGAGGTATCGCTGATCTGCCCGCCGGGACAGAAACGGCTGCCGAAAACGCAGTCGTAGCCTTTGCGCATCTTGGCGAAGAAGCGCGGGAGGTCTTCCGGTTGATGGCTAAAGCCGGCGTCGATTTCCAGGATCCAATCGCAATTCGCGCCGATCGCCTCGCGGTAACCGCGGAAGTAAGCGTCAACTGCGGAGCGATTTTCCGGAGCCCAAATGACGCGGAGGCGCGGCTCGCGTTCGGCAATGTCCTCGAGAATCTCGCGCGTGCCATCCGTGCTTTTCCGATCGAGCACGGCAAAAATCGTGACGCTCTCGAAGCGCTCGCGCTCGCACTGGCGCAGCACAGCCGTGACAAACTCCGCCGCGCTGTCGCGCTCATTCGCCATCGGGCAGACGATGCCGAGGTTGACCGTCTCCGTTTGCCCGGCGTGGCGAAGAGCCCGACTCGGGGCGCTAGCAATTTTTGGAGTTTCCAAGGTCTGCATCTTTGTGGGTTGAATCGTTCTCACGCAGCTGGGAGGCCGCGCGCTTCTCGAAGAACGCGCATTGTCCGCCAGCTGGGTTCGCAGCTTAGGACGCGGCTACCCCGCGGCGCATTCAGGGGATTTCAGCGCAATCTGCGGCCGCGATCCCTGCTAAGTCGAGTGGTTCCGCGGCGAACGCGCGGTCCAACGGAGCGTGGCCTAACGAGTCGCCGGTTCGGCGACCGGAGCTTCATTCGGCGTGCGTTTAGGAATCCCGAGACTGTCGAAGATCGTGCGCGTCGCGTCGGATTTGTTGAGCGTGTAGAAGTGAATTCCGGCGACGCGGTTATCGAGTAGGTCGTGGCATTGCTCGAGCGCGAAATGCACGCCGACGCGCTCGACCATCTTACGATCATTGCCGCAGCGTTGCAGGGCGCGCAGGAGCTTGGCCGGAAAGCGTGCGCCGCCCGCGAGTTCCGCGATGCGTTTGAAGCCGCTCAACGACGTGATTGGCATGATGCCGGCGATGATCGGCACACGCACGCCGGCCAATTCGCAGCGTTCGCGGTAGTCGTAGAAATCGCGGTTATCAAAGAAGAGCTGGGTGACGATGTAGTTCGCGCCCGCGTCGACCTTAGCTTTCAGGTGATCCATTTCGACGAGCCGGTTCGGCGTCGAGGGGTGGCCTTCCGGGAAGCCGGCCACACCAATGCCGAACCCGCGTTGGTCCGGATGATCACCGACTTCGTTGAAGCGCTTGATGAACTTCACCAGATCGCTCGCGTGCTGGAACGCGTCGGTCGATCGATCGTAACTGCAGCCGCGCGGCGGGTCGCCACCGAGCGCAAGAATGTTCCCGATGCAGTTCTTCGCGTAGCGGCGGAGGATTGCCTCGACCTCTTCTTCGCGGTGGCAGACGCAGGTCAGATGCGGGATGGGGTCGAGCTTGGTCGTCGTCTGGATTCGTTCAACCAGGTCGTGCGTCAGCTCGCGCGTCGAACCGCCTGCGCCATAGGTCACGCTGACGAAGTCGGGCATGTATTCTTCGAGCTCGCGGATCGTTTCGAAAAGGCTCTCCGCGGCTTCCGGAGTTTTCGGCGGGAAGAACTCGAAGGAGAAGGTCGGCGAGCCTTTCGCCATGATGTCGGTGATGTGCATGCGTCGTCAGCTACTCTAACAGAAGCGGGCGTCTTGTTGACTCGGAAATCAAAGGAGACGCACCGCGGTGACCGCGATGTTGCCCCCGAAGCAAACGTCGACATCGGCGCCGGGTGTGCGCGGGCGAAGGCGATACTCGCCCGCGTAGTAAAGGCCGCTCTCTTCTTCGTGCCGGTAATTGAGCGGCAACGGCTTCGGGTCGAGCGGACATTCGATGATCTGCGGCTCTGGATCGTTTGCTGCGAGGTGCGGCAGATTCACGCTGTAGAAGTAGCCGGGCTCGCGCGGTCGTGACATCAGGTCCTGCAGAATCGGCGTCACCCAACGGGCGGCGCGCTCCCAATCGAAGGGCAGCTCGCGTTTGAAAAAGTGCGACACCGCGATGCCGGGCCAGCCGTGCAAAACGCCTTCGCGCACCGCCGCGACCGTGCCGGAGTAGTAAACATCCGCGCCGAGATTGGCGCCGTGATTGATGCCGCTCAGGATCCACTTCGCGTCCGGCACGAGATGGAGCAGACCGAGCCGGGTGCAATCGGCCGGCGTTCCGTGAATCGCGAAGCGGTTCTCGCCGCGCGCTTCGATACGCACGCCCTGGTCCCAAGTGACGCGGTGGCTCACGCCTGATTGGGCGCCGACCGGCGCGACGATCACGGGATCACCGATGGATCGCACGGCCGACTCGAGCGCGGCGAGACCGTCAGCATCGATGCCGTCGTCATTCGTGAGGAGAAGTCTCAATTTGTCTAAGACGGCTCCGGCTCGATGCGCTCCGGCGGAGGTCGAGTGCCCGCGTCATACAACGCGGAGTAAAGCCGGTCCATGTCGACCGGCTTTGGGATGATCGCTACTGCGCCGGCCTCCGCGACCGCGGTCAACTGCGCCATGCCAGTGACGAGGATGATACGGGCGTCCGGATTCTTCGAAAGGATCATGCGGCATGCGGTCGCGCCATTCAGCCGCGGCATCTTGTAGTCCATCAGCACGACGTCCGGCGCGAGGCGGCTGTAGGCCTGGATCGCTTCAAGACCGGAGCTGACCACCTGCGCAACTTCGTGTCCGCAGCGCTCGACGAGGGCAGCGAGCGCTATGCCCACGGCTCTTTCGTCATCGGCAATCAGGACGCGCACGGCTCAGTCTTGCACATGAAACACGGACCGCGCACTACTCGTCGTCGTCCGTCGCGGACAGCGGCGGCCGTGGAACTTTCGCGGCGGCGATCGCGGCTTGGCCGCGAGCGGAGCGGGTGCGGGCGTTCGCTGCGCGCGATGCTCGCTTCGCGGCGTATTCCTGTTTTGGCGTCAGCTTCACGGTCGCGGGCGCATGCGTGGCGCGGTAGTGCATTGTGG